>JBLHKE010000483.1:0-6149 GCA_047619485.1 Verrucomicrobiales bacterium
GATCGGGCGCTACCGGACGAGCAACTTGGGGCAGCCGATCGATTCGAGCGGCAAGTTACCAAGTGGGGAGAAATTCAAGGGGGCGACCGAATTGCGTGCGATCCTACTGAAGGAGCGCGAGCAATTTGCTTACAACCTGACCGAGAAGATGCTCGGCTACGCGCTCGGGCGGGGGCTCGAGTATTATGATTTGCCCACCGTGTATTCTTTGCGGGACAAGCTGATCGTGGATGAGTATCGTATCCAGACATTGATCCACGGGATCACCGCAAGTTTCCCTTTTCAATATCGACGCAATCAACCGATCGAATGAACCTACCGAACATCCAGACGAACAAGTGGAAAATCTCGCGCCGATCCTTTCTAGGTGGCGCAAGCGCCTCGCTGGCGTTGCCGTGGATGGATTCGATGGCGGTCGGCAAGAAGGACAAGGCGCCCGTGCGGATGGCCTGCCTGTTCATGCCAAACGGCGTGAACCCGAAGGGCTGGACGCCTGAAGGGAAGGGGGATAAGTTCGAACTCTCTCCAATCCTCCGACCTCTCGAAGATGTGAGGGATGACATTCTGGTGCTGTCGAACCTGCGCAACAAAGCTTCCGACACCGGTGATGGCCATTACGTCAAGACCTCGGGCTGGCTGACTGGGACGACGATCACCAAGACGACGGGCAAGGACTTGAACGCGGGCAACCGCTCACTCGATCAGATTGCCGCGGAGAAGATCGGGCACCTCACGGTCTTGCCCTCCCTCGAGTTGGGGATCGATCCAGTGACCACCGGTGTCGATACGAACGTGAACTACACGCGGGTTTACGGTTCGCACATCTCCTGGAGTTCGCCGACTAACCCGGTGCCGTGCGAGATCAATCCGCGCTTGGCTTTTGATCGGCTGTTCCGCAAAAAGAACCGCGAGAAGAAGCAGACCGACGACGACAAGAGCGTGCTCGATCTGGTGCTAGAAGATGCCAAGGCACTGCGGTCGAAGGTTGGTAAGGAGGATCAGCAAAAGCTCGATCAGTATCTGGATTCCGTGCGCTCGGTCGAGAGGCGGATCGAGGCCGACGAGCGATCGCTCAGTGCAGGTGAGAACGCAGATCCCGCCTCGAAGAAGGCGCTGCAGGTGCTCAACCAACGGATCAACAAAGCCTTCGGTGGCCGCGACGAGCAGAAGCAGTTGGGCTCGATGCCGCGCTTCGATCACACCGAGCACGTCCGCCTGATGATGGACATCATGGTGCTCGCCTTCTGGACCGATTCGACACGCGTTAGCACGTTCATGTTCGGCAATGCCGTCAGCGGGAAGAATTTCTCTTTCCTCGACGGGGTGAAGGGTGGGTTCCACGAAATCTCGCACCACCAGAACAACAGCAAGCAACTGGAGCAATACCAGCGGATCAACATCTGGCACATGCAGCAGTATGCCTACATGATCGGGCGGATGAAGGCGATCGATGAGGGCGGTAGTTCCCTCCTCAGCAACTCGATGGTGCTGTGCGGATCACCACTGCGCGATGGCAACAAGCACGAGCCGCGCAACGTGCCAACGGTGCTCGCCGGGCAGGCCGGTGGGACGATCAAGTCGGGTCGGCACCTTGAATTCGAGAAGGACACACCTCTCTGCAACCTCTGGGTAGCAATGCTCGACCGTGTCGGTGCCCCGGTGAAGAAGTTCGCTGATAGCAGCGGTGCACTGGGGATCGGGTAGTGGAGGAATTCACCCGCATCATCAACAGTGTCAGAGATGGCGAGGTGGTGCCCGCGGATGAGTTGTTGCCGATCGTTTACGAGGAGCTGCGCAGGATGGCGGCAGGGAAAATGGCTGGGGAAGCGGGGGGGCACACCTTGCAGGCGACCGCGCTGGTTCATGAAGCATGGATGCGATTGTCCAAACCAGGGCAGGCTGATTGGGAAAATCGGGCGCATTTTTTCGGCTCGGCTGCCGAGGCGATGCGGCGGATCCTAGTTGATCATGCGCGTAAAAAATTGGCGGCGAAACGTGGCGGAGGAGTAGTCCACGTGGAGTTCGATGAATCGTCGATCCAGCTTGCGGTGCCGGCGGACGAGCTGCTGGCCGTGCACGAAGCTCTCGACGGGCTAGCGCGGGAGGATGGGCGCGCTGCAGAATTGGTGAAACTGCGCTACTTCGTCGGGCTGACAATGGCTGAAGCCGCGATTGCTATGGGGATGGGGAAGCGTAGCGCTGAGAACCTGTGGACATTTGCCAAGGTATGGTTGCACCGGGAGATCAAGGGCGGGCAAGACTGATGCGGGCAGGACATCTGCACCCGCGTAGGAAAGACTTTGCGGATTTCCTTTGTGGAATACGCATGCCTCAGTGGGAGGTTTTCACTCGATCTCTTGAATCCATTCACTACCAATCACTTACTACTTAAAAAATGAAAAAACCCCTTCTTGTTCACGGAGCTTGGCTCCTCGTTTCCCTCGGCGCATTCGCGATCGGTGGAAAGGTTCTATCGTCAAAATCTACTGCAACAGACGCAATGCCTGAGAAGCGCGAACGCCTGAGTGCCCTGCCTGAAAAGGTGGTCGCGGACGTGGCCGCGATGGGTGCAAAGTCGGAACTCGATATGGTTCCCGACTATCAGCAGGCACTTAACACGTTATCAGGCGGAGGTAGCCCGTCGTCTTTTGTGAAAGCCTTCCTCAACGAGGGCGACGCCCTGGAGGCGAACAAGATGTTCGCCGACTTGCTCCTGAACCTCACCGCCGACAATGCTCGTGAAATTTTTGACGCCTTGCGTGAGAGTGGTCGGGCGGACGGCAACTTCGGACGGGACATGGGCTTGTTCCTCCAAGCCTGGGGCCGGCTCGACGGCCAGAAATCGATCGAGGCGGTCGCTGATCTTGGTGGCGATGGACGGCGGCGCGCCTTCGGCTCGATGTCGGCAATGGAGGGGTGGGCAAGTACCGATGCCGCCGCTGCGATGGCCTATGTGACGACCGCAGAGGATGGCTGGGAAAAGGGGATGATGCGTCAGGGGACGATTAGCGGTATCGCACGCACCGATCCTGCAGCAGCGACGGCTTATGTATTGGAGTTGGAAGCGGAGCGTCTTGCCTCTGGCGAGACGGGAGATGATCGCTGGCGTGGATATGCGGTCGATCGTCAGATGGAGGTGATCGCGGAAGCCCAACTGCGCCGGGGCACGGCGGAGGCCACGAGTTGGGCTGAGAGTTTGCCCGAGGGCGACATCAAAGCGGCGGCATTCGATCAAGTCGCGGAAAATTTCGTCAAAAGTGATCCGGCTGGTGCTGCCGAGTGGGTGGCCGAGCACGCGACGTCTGATTACGCGCAACGGGCGGTGCGTGAGATTGCTGAGGAGTTTGGCAGGACGGATCCGACCGCCGCGATCGCCTGGGCGGAGCAGCTACCGGAGGAGAGTCAGCGTGGCGCGATGTCGGAGACGCTCGATCAGTGGACGCGTGCCGATCCCGTCGCTGCGAGCGAGTATTTAGAGACGATGGAGACCTCATCTGCGAGGGATGCGGCAGTGCAGAGTTTTGCCCGTCAGCTGGATCGTGAGGATCCGGCGGTGGCTGCTGATTGGGCGGCGACGATCGCAAACGATGAGACCCGTATCGACACATTGCGCGATGTCGGGAGTTCTTGGATGCGCACTGACGCTGAGGGCGCAAAGGCCTGGTTGCCGACCAGCGGCCTTTCGGAGGAAGCCCAGACAAAGATCATCGAACAGCCTGATGATCGGGGAAGGGGTCGCGGTCGCTAGCGTAGCTGATGGATTCCATGAAGCGATTACAGGAGAGAGTCAATGGCGATTACAAAGCTGTAATTGCGAAAAAAATTGGTGGTGGTGGCTGGGAAGCATCGCCAGTATTGAAGGGTATGCGTGTACTCGTAGTCGAAGACCAACCGAAGTTTGCCAACCTGATCCGCAAGGGATTGGAGGAGCAGGGCATGGTCGTGGATCTGAGTGGCGATGGGGATGAGGCTTACGAACTGGCCACGACGACACCTTACGACGGGATCATCTTGGACATCATGCTCCCAGGTCGCGATGGCCTGAGCATTTTGCGGGGGCTGCGCGAAGGTGGCAATGCAGTGCCGGTGATTCTGCTGACCGCGCGGGCCGGGCTCAACGAACGCATCGAGGGGCTCGATCTCGGCGCCGATGACTACTTGCCGAAGCCGTTCTACGTCGAGGAATTGGTCGCGCGCCTGCGAACGGTCGTGCGACGTTCTTCGGGGCAGGCGGCCAACGTTTTGAAGGTCGGTGACCTGATGATGAATCTGGCGACGCGCGAAGTCCGGCGCGGCGAGACCTCGATTGAACTGACCGCACGCGAGTTTTCCCTGTTGGAATACCTGATGCGCTCGCCCGAGCGGGTGTTCACGCGGATCCAGGTTTGTGAGCATGTTTGGAATTACGATTTCGATCCGGGCACGAACTTGGTCGATGTCTACATCCAGCGGGTACGGGCGAAGGTGGACAAAGAGTGGGAGACGAAATTGATCCAGACGGTGCGCGGCGTAGGCTACCGGATCGCGGAACCTTCTTGAGTGCGCAATGAGGGCGCCTTCGTTTCGATTTCGGTTAGCGATCTTCTCCACGCTGGTCTCCGGGGTCATCCTGGTAGCCTTCGGCGTTGCCGCGTGGGTGTTCGTCTACCGCAACCTGGTGGACTCCGTCGATTCTCGACTGCGCGCTTTTTCTGATCGGATGGTGCCTCGGGTTCACGAGAACCGGGACTGGGATCACTTCCGCGACGGCATGCGTTTTTTCGGTCGTGAGGTCGAGCGGGAGACCGTTGTGCTGGTGGTGTCAAATATTGGTCGTAAGCGCCTGTTTCAGTCCGAGCGTACTGTCTGGATGAAAGACGAGAAGAATGCGATGCCATACCTGCCGAGCGCGGAAATGTTGGCCAGCGCTCCGCCGCAACCAACGCCGCACACGCGACCGCCAAGGCGAGACGAACCTCGATCTGAAGAGGGGGGAGCTGTGGGAGAGGCGGCGCCGCCCGAGCGGTCGACGCGGCGGCCGGAGGATCGTGCTGGCGGAGATCGGACGCGCTTTCCGGGCGATCCGCGTGGAGGTTGGAAACCCCTCGGCGAGCCGAGATTCTTCACCGTGTCCGATGAGGATGGAAAGCGCTGGCGGACGGTCGCTTCTAGCAACTCGAGCGTGACCGTCTTCGTCGGGATCGACTTGGCAGACGTGGAGTCAGAGCTTGGTCAGGTGCGAAACTATTTCCTGGTCGCGTTACCGCTCGGCCTGCTGGCGGTCGCTGGAGGCGCTTGGGCGATTTCGCGTCGTGCAATCCGCCCACTGGAGCAGATCGTATCGACTACCTCCGAGATGAACGCCGCATACCTCGATCGTAGGATCCCGGTCACCGGCAACGAGAGCCGTGAGTTCTCGCAGTTGGTCGAGGTCTTGAATGCGATGATGGATCGCCTAGAGGGCAGCTTCCACCAGGCGACGCGTTTTACTGCCGATGCTTCGCACGAGTTGAAGACGCCAATCGCGATCATGCAGGCGGAGATTGAATCAGCGATCAAGAGCTGCCCGCCCGACTCGGCTGAAGAGGCTTCGCTGATGACCCTGCAGGAGGAAAATCAACGTCTCAAACGCATCACGCAGAGCCTGCTGTTGCTCTCGCAGGCGGATTCCGGGAAATTGAGGCTGACGGAGGAAGATGTGGATTTCAGCCGCGAACTGGAGGGGCTGGTGGAAGATGCGGAGCTGTTGTGTGCGAAGGAGCACTTGAGCTTCGAAGGGAAGATCGGTTCCGGAATTCACGTTCTCGCAGATCGGGTTCTTCTGATGCAAGCGGTGCAAAATCTGTTGAGCAACGCAATCAAGTACAACTGCCCAGAAGGCAGGATCAGCTGCGAGCTGCGGGAACAAGGCGAGGAGGTCGTGCTCGAGTTTTTCAACACGGGAACCCCGATCCCAGAGGATGATCAGGGAAAGGTGTTCGATCGATTTTTTCGCGTAGACAAGTCTCGGGGCGTGGCGGTCGAGGGCTTCGGCCTGGGCTTGAACCTCTCGTTGGAGATTGTTCGCGCGCACGGCGGTAAGTTGCGACTGGCTGAGTCGGTTGAGGTTGGTACGAGGATGGAAATGCGTTTGCCGAAGGCGTGATCACGCTGGACGAGTGGTTTGCTGG
>JBLHKE010000484.1:0-6137 GCA_047619485.1 Verrucomicrobiales bacterium
GCCTGCCGCAGAACCTTGCGGAACACATCCCGCTCGTGCTCGTGGAACACAAAATTCCGATCCACAACACGGCTCACGCAGTGGTAGTGGGAACTAAAACAAACGGTCGGCAAAATGGGTCTAGCTCGAGGCATACATATATACTGGACATATGCTTGGTGATTGCAAGCCTTTTCTTGGGGCTGATTGGAGTCGGTGCCTTGGATACCTCGACTTTTTAGGGCGCGGCTCGGCGATCTGATTTACGGATCTGGATCGCTCGGTTTGCGTATTGGGCGGTGGGCTCGCCCTGCGAGCGGTACAAATCGCGCTGGGGCATCGAGTTGTTCTCTAAGCAATCAAGCAGACATTGAACACCGAAGATATAAGCCCGCAGTTTCCTCGGCTACAGCGACGGAAGGAACTGAAAACGGTGGCTACGGGATGACTGTGATTGCAAATCGAAGTTACGGCATCGCGGATCCCTTCGCTGCCGCCGCAGGATATTGTGACTGGGAAAGAAAACGTCGGGCACTCTCAAGGACGGGACGCCATTGCTCCCAGTCATCTCCAACAGGCATTTCCTGGGCTTAGCTTGATGCGGGCGGGACGGCCACGCTCGCGTGTTTCTTTCGTCCGCGCCAGAACGGCAGGTCGAACAAAATGAACACCACCAGAGCCAGCCCCTGCATTGCAAAAATATAGAATGGCCACGGTCCGAGCGCATCCATCAACGAACCATTTTCCGGCTTGCTGCGCAGGAAACCGTAGTTATTTTCCACTGACATCAGATCAACAATCGCCGCCACGAACAGGTAGAGGTTCGCCAAGATGAACACCCGCAACACCGCTCCTTTTTTCGGTCGCCAGCGCTTGCCGATCACAAAGTAGAGCCCCACCAGAACCACCCCGGCATGCAATTGGAAAAACGCGAACCACGCCGGGTGCGGGAACCCGACCTCGATGTTCGGTGTCACCAGGCCCTGCAGCGTCCCAGCCATCCCCCAGAAGTAGGTCACCTCGATCATCCGCTCGTTGTGCAGCACCAGCGCAAAGAAAGCAGCAAGCCCGGCCCAGTCACAAAAGTGCATTGGCAAGAACGGAGCGGTCATGACGACGTCCCCGTAGTAACGCGTCAGAATCTTAGCTGGGTAACTCCACAGAACGATCACCGCGAGCACCAATTCAAACCTCAGCGTCACCCCGGCACGCGCCGGGTGGCGCGCCAGCCACGACATCCCGGCCAGCGCAACACAGACGAACACAAAAACTCCAATATGTGCCGGACCAAAGAGTTTGAACCCATCAATCAGCCCCCAGCCATCCCCCATCTCAGCAAGAACGAAGTTCATCTAACCAGCCTCCCGTCCGAGCAGGCGAGCCGCCGCGTCGTCAGCGAGGATCAACTGACAATCAATACTAGCCATTTGCATAGATCCACTCTGCCCGAGCAGGCGCCGATTTCAAAATCGATTTATTGTATTTCTGCATCGATCCAAGCAATCGCGCGGCAATCAACTGGCAGAGCCTCGCGGCCGAGGCGAATCCTTTTGAGACTTTCGGGAAAAATGATGGGGAATGCAGAAGTGGGTGGACGAACTCGCCAGAGTTTGGACGGACGCCACCTCCGCCCTAATACTCCACTAGGATGCTCAGCCAAATCCTGGTGAATTCAGCAACGGTTAACCGTTCGATCATCCACCCGAATCTCCCAACAGCCCCAAGATTGCGCGACCCGAATCTGTGGCTAGAGCTCCAACTGCCGCTTCGCCTCTTTCAACAAGAACGCAGCGTCCATGAACGGATCGGCGCCGATATCTTGCCAGATCACCTTGCCTTCGGGGCTGATCAGGTAGGTTCCATGCAAGCCCATCTCCTCAAAGTCGTCATACGCCCCGTATCCGCGGAACACCGACATCGACGGGTCGGACAGCAGTGGAAACGGGAAGCGTGGCTCATCCCCATCGCAGAGCGCGTGTGTCTTCACCAACTCCAAGCTTTCCTCCGGAGCGACAGCAATGATCGGGATGCCCGCCGCCTCAAACTCGTCCGCCATCGGAGCGAAGGCATTCAGCTGCTCGACGCAGTGCTTGCAGCCATGCCCGAGGTAGAAGATTAGCAGCACAGGCTTTCCTGACAAGGACTGCAGCGAGACCTTCGTCCCAGAGTCGCTGACCAGATCAAACGGGATCGCATCAGGTGCTTGCCAGGCCAGTGGCCCCAGTGCCTCCAGGCCGGACTTGTTGCCAAAATCATCAGGCATCGCTGCCTTCACCCGCCAGTCGTCTGGCTCCCCGAGGCGTTTCGCCACCACCGCTGCACGCCGATAGGCCTCAGAGTCGGTGTCCATGTATCCGGAGATTTTTTTCAACTCCCCAAAAGCGCTAGCAGCCTCCTCCGACTTGCCCGCCGACTCCAACACATGCACGTAGCTCGCCAGCGGCTCGACTCGATTTTTCTCTGCCTCCATCGCCGCCTTCCCAAACTCGAGCGCCTGTTCAGTATGCCCTAGCCGCTGGTGTAGCCGTGCCAAGGCCGGCTTCTCGCGCTTCACTTTTTTCAGCGTATCGACACTCGGCACTGCCCCATCCTTCGGCTCGAGAACCTGCGCGTAGACCTCGAACTCCTCCACTGTCCGCTTCACTTGGTCGATCCTGCCCTTGAATTTCTTCGCCGCTTCCGCACCTGCCGCATCCACGGCTTTCTTGTCCTTCTTCTCACCCTCGGCCTTCTCCCGCGCCGCGGTCGTCGCCACTTTTTTCTCCTCTTCCAAACCAGAGAGGCGCGCCTTCAACCTCCCTAACACGACACCAAACTCGACCGCTCTGCCGAGTTCGAAATTTGCGAGCCCGACCAGTCGCTGCTTCTTGAGTTGCTCGTCCTCCTTGTCGGTCGGCTCCAGGTAGTGTGTCTGTGAAAGTTCGAGGACTTCCTCCCAGCGCTCGAAGCGCTCGAGGTATTCCATCAGCCGCCGGCGTCCGTAGCTACAGCTGCTCCCACCCTTGCCGTAGTGGTTCAGTGTCGGGTGCATCGGGTTATCGATCATCGATTTGGCAAAATCGATCGCCTCCCGCACGCGTCCCATGTGCGCGAGGTTGCGCGAGTACCACTCGTTGTTGTGCGCGTAGTTGTGGATCTGATCGGGTAGGATGCGCAGCTCGTTCTGGCGCTTATGGTCGACGCGCGCCGATGCCTCCTGGTGCCAGGCCGACTCCGGGTAGCGCTTCAGTTTGTCGTAGGTATGCCCAGGCATGTGCCACATGTGCGCGATCGCTGGGGCGGTCTCGTGCAACACTGCCGCAGAGGCCAGCGCGCGTTCTGGCTTCTCGCTGTCCCACAGGTGGATGCGGTAGTGGTGTGCCGGGTGCAGCGGCACCTTCGCAAAGATTTGGTCGAGCAGCGCGTCGACCGCCTGGTGGGAGCTGATAGGTAATCCCGATCGGCCGAACTGCCAGATGCGCACCACGAGGAAGGCCTTCGCCTCGACGGCATCTGGGTAATCTTGGACGATGTTCTCCAGATCGCGGATCAGATTCCGCTGGCGCTTCTTCTTATCCTTTGGCTCATCCCCGAGATACTTCGCGCGAGCCTCGATCCAGAGTTTCTCCTGCGGGCTCGCCTTGTCGATCAGATCCTTGGCCTCACCGATGAAATCCTTGGCGCGTGTGAGGTTCGACTGGTTCGCCATCGACATCCCCCAGAACGCCATGGCACAGTTCGGATCCTTCGCCGCGATCTGCCGGAAAGTACGTTCCGCCTCGTAGTACCAAAAGCCGTGGAGCTGCCCGACCCCCTGATCAAAATACGCCTGCCCCTGATCCCAGTTGGTCGTGATCGGGAAGTGCACCCCACCTGTTCCCGGAATCCGCACCGCTGCCTGGCGCGGGCCTGCATTGAAAGACTCCCCAGCGTGGGAATGGCCTTCCTTTGGAGGATCGGCTGGATCCTTGGCTGGATCCTCGGCAAAAACAGCCCCTGAAAGGAGCGCGAAAACAGCAGAAATGTACGGCAGAATGATCTTCATAACAGTGATCAAAGCAAACGGCTGAACATCCTGAATTGCAACGCAGAACCGTCGCCCGAAGAGCCAGTCCTGGACTGGCACGCATCAAGTGTTGTAACAAAGTGGGGTTCCGATCCAACCCCTGATCAAGGCGCTGGGGGCGTCAACTTAAGCCTTTCGGGAAATTCCTCGAGAACCGGCGAAGGTAACGGAACTCGCCACAGGCTGTTGCGAGACCAAACGATGATGCCGTCAGCACTCTTGTTTCGAGTGTAAACCGGGCATTCCGGCCCATTGGCGTTAGGTCAATCCGGCTAGTAGCGTCCTTTTTAGCCTAACGCCCATGGGCACTCCTACCCGCCTTTGGAGGCATTCGCGGCGGTTCGACGGGCAAGAGTGCCGCTTACCTGGCCGCCGGAGTTAAGAAGAACGTTACTCAACGTCACCTGATCGTGGAACGCTCGCCCAATTTCTGGCGAAATCAGCTACGTCTAGTTTTCAAACCGCCGGAAGCATTGAGGAGCCACGAAGGCAAGCCCTGCAACGCACGGGTGACCGCCTCGATCGCCATTCTATCTAACCCAATTTCTTCAGCAGCTTCGCGGTTCGTTTCTCGACTCCGAGCGCCTTTTTCTCCTTCTTGAGATCACGCAACAGGGTCGCGAAGTTACTGGAGACGATGCTGTACATCTCGCTGTCGTTCGAAAGCGTGTGTTCGAGGTGCTTCAGCGCGATCTCGAATTGCTTCTGCGCCTCCGCTGGTTCGCCAAGCTCATGCAAGCAGGTCGCAAGGTTGCTGCACGACTGCCCGATATCGGCATAATTCTTCACTTCCAAGCTCGAGCGGATCTCGAAGGCCTGCCCATGCATCTCGCGCGCCTGTGCGCAGTAACCAGTCGTGTAGTAGAGCGCCCCGAGATTGTTGTAGATCGACGCCACGTCCTCGTGCTGGCGACCATGGAGCCGCTCCAGAATCTCGAGCGACTTGATGTAGTTGTCTTCAGCCTGGTCGAAATAGCCCGCGTCTTTGTAGATCATCGCAAGGTTGTTGCGCAGGTTCGCCACATCCTCCTCGAGCGGTGGATCGAGAGATTCGAAAATCACAATCGACTCCTCATACAGCGAGATCGCGCTCTCGGGGAACGCATTGAAATCATAGATACCAGCGAGGCTGCTCTTCATGCCCGCCAACTGGATCTGCGGAATTTCGCAGTAGCCAGCATGTTCCAGCGCATCGATCAACAAAGCCTCAGCAGGTGGATAGTCGCCCTGCTCCAAGCGCAGTTCCGCGAGCGTCTCGAGTGCCGTCACTAGGTGTGGGCGAGCATGCTCGTCACTCTCAACCAAACGACCAGCAGTATCGATGGCGGTCGTCGCGACGCGGATCGCCTCGTCATGCTTGCCTTCTCGCCGAAGATTTGCGACCCGATCAAAGAGGACACGAACCACGTTCGCCTGGGGGGATTCCAAAGTTTCCATAATTCAATGCGTAGGGGTTAAGAGACAATTAACAAGGGTCAGCGTCTCAGAAAATCATAGCAGCTCTGCTCCCACTTTCCAGCCCAAAGCACTCTAGAAATCGCCACCATCATAAGCATCAACAGGTAACGGCACCCACCATAAGAAATACGGCAAATTTCTTGAAACTACTTTGTAAACACGTGGCTCGCCCCCCCCCAATTCAATCGATCAACTCAAACAGCTGCTCACGACCAGCAGGCAGCTGGTGATACAGATCCCGAATCGCAGCATGCGGCGGCAGTAAGGGCTGCCCGATCCCGAGGTGCTCGACGAGTTCCTTCTCGAAGTAGGTCACCGCCCGGGCCGCAGGTCTCTCCTTTGCGACATGATCTAGCGCTCGCCCCAAGAGATCGTGGATCTCGGGAATTGGTGTATCGGGCTCCGCCACCAACTCTAACAGTTGTACAAAATACGACGCCGCCAAGGTCTGTACGTAGCTCCCTCGGAGGCCGAAGCGCGCGTCGAGAACATCGAGTTCCTTGAGGATGTGCAGGTCTGATTTGCGGCTACGCACGAACTCGATCTCCGCATCGAAGAACAGATCGAGCTTGCCGGCGAAACCGCTCTTAGCCCGCAGCGCCCCCTTTGCCACCGTCTTGATCAAGCCCAGCTCGGGGCTGCACCAGTGCACGAT
>JBLHKE010000485.1:0-6117 GCA_047619485.1 Verrucomicrobiales bacterium
GATCCAGTCGCCAGGATTACCAAACTTGCCCGTGTATCTTCCCCTTACTGGTTCGCCAGCGTCATCTATCTCATCGAGACCGATCGACCACAATCGGTAGCGATCCCCCTCCCGGCGATACCCGAGCGGCGCATCACTCCTCCATGATTGCTCCATCGCCTTCGTGAGCGGCGGCGATCGCGCGCAACTGATACAAGCGAGCCACGTTCACCAGCAACCTGAAGTGGGGCATATCAACGAAAGTCGGCCGATCGAAATCCATCCGATCTCTCAGCGCCGGCAAAATCTGTGCCTGTGGACGCCGTGCAGCGATAGCGATCTCCCGAAAAACATCGCCGTATTCCGCCACGAGCACCTCGTTAAATCGTTTCGCAGCTGAATGGTCATTTCCACCAGAAATTCCTAGATCCCCAGAAAAACCAACTCCCCCACAGCCTCTGAATCAGACTCTTTTTCATAAAAACCCCGAGAAAAATCTGCGGTCAAAAAACTACCAGCTAGGCACCACTTCCACCACCATCCCTTTCAAATACTCCGTCTCCGGAATCGTGATCAAGATCGGGTGATCCGCACGCTGCGTGTGCACTTCCACTTGTCGGATCGAGCGCTTCGCGTCCACCGACGCACTGCCCAACATCTCCAGAAACTCCGCGCGCCCCACGTGGTGCGAACAGGTGTAGGTCGCCAGTCGCCCACCGGGTTCGAGCATCTTCAGCGCGCGCAGGTGGATCTCTTTGTAACCACGGATCGCATCCTTCACCGAGCGCTTGCTGCGCGTGAACGACGGCGGATCGAGGATGATTAAATCGTAGCGCTCCTCGTTCGACTCCGCCTCTTTCAGATAATCAAACGCGTTTGCCTCCACCCACTCGATCTTGTCCGCTTTGCCAATCGCTTCCGCGTTGGCAGCGGCATTCGCCAGCGCCGGACCACTCGAATCCACCGCGGTCACCGACTCAGCACCGGCGCGCGCGCAAGCCAAAGCGAACCCGCCCTGGTTGGTAAAACAATCGAGCACGCGCTTGCCTTCCGCCATGTCTGCGACTGCGCCGTAGTTGCCAAGTTGGTCGAGGTAGAGCCCGGTTTTCTGACCGCCCATCAGATCGACGAGGAACGACAGCCCACCACTCGTCACCCGAAACGGCTCGGGTTCTTCGCCGGCCAACATCTTCACCTCCGACTCCAGCCCTTCCGCGACTCGCACCGAAGCGTCGTTGCGCGCGACGATCCCCTGCGGCGAAAACAACTCACCCAACACCTCAGCGATCAACTCGATGCGCATGTCCATCGCGATGGTGAGTGTTTGCACGACCAGGTAGTCGCCATAGCGATCTACCACCAGCCCGGGCAAACCGTCGCTCTCACTCCAGACCAGTCGGCAGAGTTTCGGATCGACGCCCGGCGCCCCCTTGCCCTCACGGCGCGCTGCCGCCTGGCCGATGCGGCGTTCGAAAAAATCCTTGTCTAGGTCCTGCTTGCGGCGTGCGAAGCGCCGCGCCACGATCTGCGAGTTCGGATTGTAGATCGCCGACCCCATCGGCCGGTCCTTGAAATCCTTCATGGTGATGACATCCCCCGGCTTCGGGTTGCCGAAGGTCTTTTGAATTTCACTGGAGTAGACCCAGCAATGCCCGTGAAAAATGCGTGAACGTGGTCTGACGATGATTCCTGCCATAAGACCGGGAACCTGCCACCGATGCAGCCAGGCATCCACTTTAACTTATTACTTTAACTTCGACCTGAACTCCCGCCAATGTCCTGCCAGAGGCAAGGCCTTGTTGCAACCCACAGTGGCTGTCCACCACCCGGTCAATTACCAAAATTGAGCAAATCGATCGGAGGCTGGGACTGTGGCAGAAGGGGCTCGGCCAACGGTTCCCCTCCCTCTCATAGAGAACTCGCTTCCGTAGCCCCAATGACATTAGGGGAAGATACAGCCTCGTAGCGTAGGCTTCAGCCTGCGTTCGCGACGGCATTCCCGTTCGCTTATGGCCAGTGATTACGCCGACACGCGAGAGCGTCTTCGGGTTCCGTTCGCCCACTGGCCATGAGAAAACGGCAGCGTGTTGGCGGTCGCAGTCTGGAGCCTACGCTACCGCGCTTCGCGCGGCTTTCTCTAAAGGGCACCTCCGAAAACCTCATGCGGGCTGGAGCTTGATAAAATCCCCGCTGTCTTCGTTGCTAAAGCGCCCACTATCACCAGATAGCTTAGCGTTTATCGCCTCGCCAGCGGGAATTTTCTCTGCGCCCCATTTCCACAGCAGGTTTCCGGAGGTGCCCTAAAGCCCGCATTTCTAATAAATTTCCAGCGATCCTTACAAAACGCTACAACTACAGCGTTGCGCTTGATCCTGGCGACAGACGGTATGTCGAATCGCATCGGTCTCCACCGATCGGCGTGCGCCTTGCATCTGCCAAGTTTCGCCAGCGGCTTACTTTTCGCCAAGACGCCGAACGACACCGCACTCGAAAATTATGCGAAATACAGGCCAGAAATCTCTCGCATCCATAAGATTCCGGGAGACGTTATCTTTAATTAGAATAGTTCTTGATAAAAGTAAGCGGCTGTCTAACAGTGTCGCGCAAACCCTGAAATAAATGTCCGGTAGTATCAAACTTAACCCTCCGAAAGAGGTCGCAATAGAGAACGAACTGGTTCTGCCGGCTGATTTCCGCATGACCAAACAGCGCCGCGAGGTCTACGAGGTGCTGATGCAGCATCGCAGCCACCCGACGGCTTCTGAGGTTTTCATGTTCGCCAAGGAGCACATGCCAACCATCTCGCTCGCCACAGTGTATAACTGCTTGGAAACACTGACCCATGCTGGGCTGGTCAAGCAGGTAAACTTCGATCGCGAGCCTTCACGCTACTGCCCCAATCTCGCTGAGCACGGTCACTTCCACTGCACCGACTGTGGCGAGGTGGCCGACATCGAGTTCAAACATGGCTGCAAGGCGAGGGAGCTAACCAAACTCCCCAAAGGCACGATCGTCGAGCAGCTCGACATCGCCATCAAAGGCACCTGCCCAGCCTGTTCTAAAAAACGCCAGAACAACAACTAGCACCTTTCACCTTCCCACCCCAAGAAACATGAGCGCACTAGAAATTAGAAAACTGCACGCCGGAATCGAGAATCAAGAGATCCTCAAAGGCCTCAACCTGACCGTCCCAAAAGGCGAAGTCCATGCCATCATGGGACCGAACGGCTCCGGCAAGAGCACGCTCGCAAAGGCCATCGCCGGCCATGACGACTACAAAGTCTCCAGCGGCGAAGTGCTGATGGACGGCGAGGACATTCTTGATCTCGCGGTCGACGAGCGCTCGCGCAAGGGCATCTTCCTCGCCTTCCAATACCCGAGCGAGATCCCCGGCGTCAGCAACGCAAACTTCATCCGCGCGGCTCTCCAGTCACGCCTACCCAAAGGTGAAGACCTCGACGCGGTCGCCTTCTACAAAAATCTCTACGCCAAGATGGACATCCTCGAGATGGATAGGTCATTCACCGCCCGCGCGGTCAACGAGGGCTTCTCCGGCGGTGAGAAAAAACGCAACGAGATCCTGCAGATGATGATGCTCGATCCGATCTACTGCGTGCTCGACGAGACCGACTCCGGGCTCGACATCGACGCCCTGCGTATCGTCGCCCGGGGCGTCAACGCGATGCGCTCGCCCGAGCGTGGCTTCCTCCTCATCACCCACTATCAGCGCTTGCTCGACTACATTGTCCCCGACGTTATCCACGTGATGGCGGATGGCCAGATCGTCCGCAGCGGCGGTAAGGAACTCGCCCTCGAGCTCGAAGAGAAGGGCTACGACTGGATCAAAGACCTCGAACCCGCCAGCGCCTAACGGCGGTAAAACGTATGAAAGTAAAAGGTAAAAAGTCCAGAACCTAGCGGCGGTTTGCAACCGCCATGCCCCGCCTCTTGCGAAGCACGCATCCAAAACCTTTTACTTTTAACTTTCCCACTTTTCACCCTTTTCCCTACCCCGAATAAAATGAGCACCGATACCGAAACAGAAACTGTCCTCAGCATCGATCGCGACAAAGGCGATTTCAGATACGACGTCGAATACAAGCACGACGCGGGTCGCGGCCTGACCGAGAAAACCGTCGAATACATTTCGAACGTGAAGAAAGAGGACGATTGGATCCTCGCATTCCGCAAGCGTGCACTAAAGATTTTCGAGGAGAAGCCGATGCCCACCCACTGGGCAAGCGCCGACCTGAAGGCGATCAACTTTGACGAGATCCGTTATTACCTCTCCGGGGGCACGGCACCAGCCCGCTCATGGGACGACGTCCCGGACGAGATGAAGGAAACCTTCGAGCGCCTCGGCATCCCCGAGCAGGAGCGCAAGTTCCTCGCTGGCGTGGAAGCGCAGTTCGACTCGGAAGCTGCCTACTCCAACGTGCAGGCCGCCGTCTCCGAACAGGGCGTTATCTTCATGAACAGCTCGGAGGGACTCAGGGAACACCCGGAGATCTTCCGCAAGTGGTTCGGCAAAGTCATCCCCACCGGCGACAACAAGTTCTCCGCCCTCAACAGCGCCGTGTTCAGTGGAGGCAGCTTCATCTACGTCCCGCCGGGCGTGAAAGTCGCCCACCCGCTGCAGGCCTACTTCCGTATCAACGCCGAACAGTTCGGCCAGTTCGAGCGCACGCTCATCATCGTCGACGAAGGCGCTGAGCTCACCTACATGGAAGGCTGCACTGCGCCAAAATTCGAGACCGCAACCCTGCACAGCGCGGTGGTCGAACTCGTCGCCATGAAGGACGCCAAGATCCAGTATATCACCGTCCAGAACTGGAGTTCCAACGTGTTCAACCTCGTCACCAAGCGCGGCCTCGCCCATGAGAATGCCGAGATCCGCTGGATTGACTGCAACATCGGCAGCCGCCTGACGATGAAGTATCCTGGAGTCATCATGAAAGGTCGCAAAGCCCGCGGCGAAGTGATCTCGATCGCCCTCGCCAACGATGGTCAGCACCAGGACACCGGTGCGAAAATGATCCACGCAGCCGATGATACCACATCCAACGTCGTGTCGAAATCGATCAGCGTCGGCAAAGGTCGATCCACCTACCGTGGTCAGGTGCACATCCCGAAGCACCTCAAGGGCTGCAAGAACAACACCGAGTGCGACGCCTTGCTCATCAACAGCAACAGCCGCACCGATACCTACCCGGCCATCACCGTGCGCGGCAACCAGCACGCCACCCAGCACGAAGCCAGCGTCAGCCAAGTCAGCGAGGAGCAGATCTTCTACATGAAGCAGCGCGGCCTCAGCGAGGGCGCTGCCATGAGCCTCAGCGTGAACGGTTTCGTCAACGATCTAGTGCGCGAATTCCCGATGGAATACAGCGTCGAACTCAAACGCCTCATCGACCTCGAGATGGAAGGCTCGGTCGGTTAAAGAAAATTCAAGCCAATGCCCGACGCAATCGCAGAGATGCCATTAACGCAATCGACCTTCAGCACGCAACCAGACTGGGATCACGGCAACGCCCCTGACTGGTTTGCCAAGGCGCAGACCGACGCGTGGACCCAGTTCACGGAAACCCCGATGCCCAAGCGCACTGACGAGGAATGGCGATTCGCCAACCTCAAGCAGCTCGTGTTCGACGACTACATCATCGCGCCAACGGTCGATGAGACCGTCGCCGCCGACCTGATCACGCGCACTTCGACGCTCAAGAACAACAGCGGTAGACTCGTCTTCGCCAATGACCGGCTCATCGCGGATCCTCTACTAGACGAAGAACTCGCGGCCAAGGGAGTGATCTGTAAACCGCTCGCACAGGCGATCGAAGAGAACAGCGATCTCGTTGAGAAGCACTTCATGAACCGCGACGCCCGGCTCGGCTCGGCGAAGTTCGTCGCCCTGCACGTCGCCCGCGCCAGGGCTGGTGTCTTCATCTACGTGCCGAAGGGCGTCGTCGTCGAACACCCGATCGAGGTCTACCACTGGCTCAGTGGTGACAACACCAGCGCCTTCCCACACACCCTCATCGTCACCGAAGACAATGCCAGCGTCACCGTCGTCGACTACTTCGCCTCAGAGGGCGAGCAACCAGGCTTCGCCTGCAGCGTTGCCGATCTCGTCGCTGGTCC
>JBLHKE010000486.1:0-6105 GCA_047619485.1 Verrucomicrobiales bacterium
CACGGGCAGACCGACGAGTTCGGCTTTGAGGTGACCAGAGATCCGGTCCAGTTCCGCGACCTCCACGCGACGATCCTCCATGCCCTGGGTATCGATCACGAACGTGTCACATTCAGGTTCCAGGGTTTGGATCAGAAACTGACCGGCACCGAGGAAGCGGCAGTCCAGACCTCGTTGTTTACCTAGAGCGTTTTCGAGACTGTTAGGATTTTTTTGAAGGGCGGTCGTCCAATTCTGCGAGCACTACCACGGAGAGCGGAACCACCAAGGCTCGGGTATCAAATATCTTCGAGTAGCCCGGCTCCGATGGCCTCGGGACAGCTCGTGCTGATTCAGGCCTAGCCTGCGCCTATTAGGGACGCCAGATCTCTTGGGTGCGCCCGGCGAGGATCGCGAGTGCATTGTGGACGGCCACTCGCTTGGGCTTCTCCGCCTTGCCGACGCGAAACCCCTCTGCCGCTAGCTCGACCAGATCAGTGCGCCCGCTTGCATAGGCGAAGGCGACGAAGGGCAAGAGCGTGTCCAGTTGGGACGGAGGTTTCTCGTCGTTACCCGCGGGGAGTTTGGTGCCCTCGGCGAGGGCGGACATGGCCTCGTATGCCCAGGCCTTGGAGTCGCTGCGCAAGCTCTCGGTGATGGCACGCAGCTTCGCTGCGTCGTCTTGAGTCGCAGCTAGAAATCCCTCCTGTACGAGGACGAACCAGGGCTCGTTCCCACCCTTGCTCCGAGTTGCGGGCGGTGCTTTGGGACTTCGCGGTCCCGCCTTTTCGCGGATTGAGGAAGAGCCCACCGGTGTCGGCTCAGTTTTCTCCAGGGGATCCTCTCCTTGGCCGTCCCAGGTGGGCGCCTCCATCAGGCGCCCGAGCGCCAACCACTGCGGAGTGGACGAATCACCGCGAAGAGTGCCGCGCTTGAGGACGACGTTCAGCGCAGTCGTGACCATGAAGCTTCCTCGGGCGTCTGGGTAGGCGCCGCGCTTCTTGCCCGCCTCGAGGAACGCGATCATGTCTGGCGCGCCGCTGACCCGAAGCGGCTCAGCTCCCGTGATCACGAACACGGAGCCCTGCTTGTGCACGAGGGGTAGGGCATTGGTCGGACCCGCCCAAGGCAGCGGGAGCTCCTTCCCTTCGACTCGCTCCCATGCGCTCGCTTCGTCCACGTCGGTGGGCGTCAGGGACTCGCCGGGCTCAGGCTTGTCGCCGACCAGGCCCCAGCTCCACCAGTGGTTTCGATCGGCACCGGTCTCGTCGTTCCAATCCGTGCGCTTGTAGATCTCCTCGTCGACGGTCCCGCTGACGTAGAGCAGGTGCAGCCGCTTGACTGGGGCCTCGCCAGGCGGGAGTCGTCTCCCTTGCGCGTCGCGAGCTGGACGCAGGACGCGCCCCATGGTCTGGATTCGCTGCCGGGCGCTGGCCGTGCTCGCGACCGAGACTCCGAGCCCGACGTCGGGGATATCGATCCCTTCTTGGAGCGCCTTCACCGAAACGAGAACCTGGATTGTTCCCGCGCGCAGACCCGCGAGGGCGGTTTGGCGCTCGGCTGCGCTCTTGCGCGAGTGCTCGAGGGCGACGGCTTGCGGAGAGAATGGGAGCTCTCCGGACTCTGCGAGGGCCCTGACCCGCTGGTAGAGGTTCTCCGCTCCGGTGGTCAGCTCCTGCTCGACGGGATCTTGCTTGGCAGGATCTTGCTTGGTGGGGCTGGACGGATCCGTGTCGCCGATCCGCTCGTTGAAGAGGACGGCTCCTTGAGGCGCCCCGAGGCGTTCGTCCTTCCATGACTGAACCAGGATTCGCTCGACGATCCGGATTCGCTCAGAAGCCTGGTAGAGGAAGTGCTTTCGCTCGAGATAGGCGGACTGGAGCTTCGCGGCGGCGCTCTGAAGGGCGGCGGAGACGTTGAAGGCGCGGCCTGTGAGGTAGCTCAGGTAGCTCGCGGGCGATCCGCCGCTGCGCGAGACGCCCTTGCGAGCCTCGCTGACTCGGTGCGTGAGCAGCGAGTATTCGTCCTGCTCTTTACGCGTCAGGGAGATCCCGTGGTGGTGGATCTCGTAGCGGGGGAGCATGCCTCGCTCGTAGCCGTCGCGAAGGCCCAGGCGGAAGCAGACCCCTCCCAACGCGCGCCCGTGACGCTGGCGCTTGAGGGGGAGAACCTGACCTAGGTCGTCCTGCGAGTCGGCCCCCTCGCGCAAGGGCGTGGCCGAGAGCCCGAGCCGGTAGGTCGTCGTGGCGTCGAAGATCCGACTGCTGGAGGAAGCACCCGCCTTGTGACACTCGTCGACGACGAGCATGACCTCGTGTCCGTCGGCGGCCCTCGCGAGGCGAGAACGCTCGCCGCTGCTGGTTCGGGCACTCGCGATCACATAGACCACGACGTCCTTCTGCGCGAAGCTGTCGCTGTGTTCGCCCCCGACCATTCCGATCCGCGAGGCGGGCAGGGTCGTGCGCTCGGACACGGCCGCGACCCATTGCTCGGCTAGGGCGACGGTCGGGACGACGACCGCGAACTTCATGGCGGGTTCCTCCGCGGAGACGACCGCCATGGCGCCGAGAGCGACAACGGTCTTTCCCGCGCCGGTGTAGATATCTAGGATTCCGTGGCGAGAGCCGAGGCGGGAATCCTTCGCCCCGAGCCAAGCAGAGACGGCTTCGTCTTGCCAGGGCTCGAGGGTGAATCGCTCACGAATCTCGAACTTCATGAACTCCAGTGCTCAGTGCCACAGCCTGCTCGCGCGGGAATTGGGAGACTGCTAGAAACCTTGATTTGCGGCGTCGGATTCATGGGGCGGGTGGAACGGAGGATGGAGGGCGTCAGGGAGGTGAAGGGGATTTGAGTTGGTAGAAGAGCCGTCTGGGTAGAAAATTGGCCTGCGAAGCATTGAATCCGTGAAGGATTCTGTGCCCGGCTGGGAAATCGTCATTTTCCTTGTCCGGGGACATTACGGATCTAACCCGCACCGTCAATGCTGGGGGCGGAATTGGGTGGGATGCGGTGGAGTTCAATTGATCAACCGACGCCTCAAGAATAACTAGGAGCCTGTCCCCTTGTCTATCCCGCCGCGTGCAATCAGTCGTCAGCCCCTACAAGCTCGGGTTCCCGATGCTCATAGTTCTGTGGGTAGAATTAAAGTGACGTCTCTCCGGCATCCGCTAGTTTAATCGATAATTGCAAGACCATCATTATGAAGTTACTACCCACCATCGCCATCACCATTGCTGCCGCCTCGAGCCTCGTGCTCCTCGCAGATGAGAAGAGCCAAGACAAAAACGCACTCGTCGCCACCGAGGGAGCCCAATTAAAGAAGGCATTCATCGACGGAACGGGTGAGGGCTGGAGTCCGCTCGGGGGTGAGGACTTTGTCAACGTCAACTGCAAGCCGGACACATGGACATGGAAGGACGGCGTAGCTTACTGCACAGGCAAACCGGTCGGCGTCATCCGCATGAAGGAACCGATCAAAAATTTCGAGATGGTGTGTGAGTGGAAACACAAGCAGGATGGCGGCAACTCCGGCGTGTTCGTCTGGGCGAGCCAGAAATCGATCGACAGCCTCGCCGCCGGCAAAGGCCGCCTGCCAGACGGCATCGAGGTGCAAGTGTTAGACCTCGGCTACGCCGAGAAATACGAGAAGCAGCACAAGAAGCCCTCCGACTGGTTCACCTCCCACGGCGATGTCTTCCCTACTGGCCCAGCGAAGATGAAACCTTTCCCGCCAATCGCCCCCAACGGCAAGCGCAGCTTTCCTAGCAAGAACCTAACCAAGGGGCTCAACGAGTGGAACCACTACTACATCCGAGCTATCAACGGTGAAGTCCGCCTGTGGGTGAATGGCGAAGAAGTCTCCGGTGGAACCGAATGCAGCCCGGCGGAAGGCTACCTCTGCCTCGAGTCCGAAGGCGCACCGGTGGAGTTCAAAAATTTGCGCATCCGGCTTCTACCGTAGACGATTCCGCCGCAACAAGCTTAACCCTATCGTTGCCATCATCAGCGCTGGCACCGTCGGCTCGGGTACCAAGACCAGTCGCTCGGTCTCGATCCAGGTCGAGTCGACCTTGACACCGAAATTGAGCTCGTCTGTAAGAGGGAACGAGAAATCGATCTGCGCGGCGGCGGAAGACCCCAGCGAACTCCCGAGAGGATTCAGATCTGTGAACGTCCCGCCAGCAAATGGTAAGGCGGTCTCTCCCCCGATCTCAGCAATCGGAAATTCGCTGCCGAGGATGGTTTCGATCGCTGAACAGAAGATGCCGAACGCACTGTCACTGCAGTCTAGCGGACCCGCTGCCACATCGTATTGCCCTACAACCGTCTCCGCGTAGAGCGTCAGCCCCGTCAAGTTTCCGTCGGAGTCCGATTGTTGTGCCGCAGCGATCGGACCAGAAATCGTCGCCGTCGCCGTCACCGGGAATCCGAACACATCGATCGTAGTGGATAGCGCGATCTCGATCGATCCGGAGAACTCCACACCGATGATCGAGGCATCGCCGTCGGAGATCGTCCCCGCACCATCGGCGTTGAAAAACTGAGCATCGAACGAACCCGAATTGAGAGTGATCGACGGCGCGATCGTAATATCCGCCCCGCCCTGCGGGTTCGGGATGGTAAACGGATCGATACTCGCCGTCGCCGAATCCAGCACATAATCGATTGCCACGGTCTCCGCCGTTGCGTGCGGAGCTGCTACACAGATCGCCAGGGTGAAAATTCGCGTTAGATTCATCGCAGACGAATAACACGAGCGTGGACAAGCATGCACGGGTTTTCAATTTGGCAGATCCTAACATTCAACACTTGCTACAGATTTTCGTCTCACCATCAACCCAGTGCCGGACGAATCTGCCACCATGTGAAATCTTTTTTACTCTAGCCATCATCCCCATAGATCTTGCTGACGAGCTGGCCAGCGGTTAGAATCCGATGATGAAATCCTTGCATTCTTTCCTCATGGCGGCTGTCCTGTTATCGATGGTGACGACCCAATCCAACGCTGGCGACGAGCTGGAACTCACATTGCGCTCGCGATCAAAAGGCGACACCACGGCGAAGCCCAGCGTAGAGGTGGCGAAATGGAAGGCACAGAAGACGGCGTTGATTATCTGTGACATGTGGGATGACCACTGGTGCAAATCCGCCTCGCGGCGGGTGGGTGAGATGGCTCCGGCATTGAACGAGACGGTGAAGGCCGCGCGCGAACAGGGTGTGTTCATCATCCATGCGCCGAGCAGCGTGGTGGATTTTTACAAGGGCACACCACAGCGCAATCTCGCCATCCGAGCGCCATTTTCGAAAGCGCCGATCGTGCTCTCCAAGGCACCGCGCTGGGGCACGGAGTGGTGTTGGACCGATGCAAAATACGAGGGCGTGCTGCCGATCGATGACTCCGACATGGGCTGCAGCTGCAAAGGCGAGAAATGTGAGATACGCGAAGCGTGGTCCCGCCAGATCAAGACCATCGAGCTCGCCGAGGGCGACGCTCTGACGCACAGCGGCCAGGAGACTTACAACCTGCTCGCCGAGCGGGGGATCGACAATGTCATCCTGTGCGGGGTGCATTTGAATATGTGCGTGTTAGGCAGGCCGTTCGCCATCCGCCAGATGGTGAAGCTCGGAAAGAACGTGGCACTGATGCGCGACATGACGGATACCATGTACAACCCGCAGCGTCCACCGGGCGTCGATCATTTTACCGGGACGGATCTTGTGATCGAACACATCGAGAAATACTGGTGCCCTTCGTTCACGAGCGCCGACATTACCGGGAAGAAGCCGTTTAAATTTGAAGAAGACGAGCGCAAGTCGAGCGGGGGTCGCTAGCCCCAGCGTGCGCTGCCCTACTACACCTCGCTCACGGTGCCGGTGCTGCTGCCGAAGCGCTCGGCTTCGATGCTGATCTGTTGCATCATCCGCACTAGCAGGTTCGACATCAGGAGGTTGTTTTCCCGATCACTTGAACGTCGACGTTGACGTTGACGTGCGAATGAATGTTCAGCGTGATCACGCGGCTACTGTCCGTCTGGAGCGCCAGATGTACCAGATCGAACCACTGGCGTTCTCTCTGGACCAGCTTTTCTCCATGGTAATCGTCGGTGAATGGTTTCACCTCGACCT
>JBLHKE010000487.1:0-6085 GCA_047619485.1 Verrucomicrobiales bacterium
CGAGCAACATGAAGGGCTGGGAGAGCGAGAAGCGCAGCAGCGTGCTGCCGAAAAACCGTTTCAGGAAACGAACCACCACCCCATCTCCGTGATCCGCGCCGCGCTTCGGGTCTAGAAGGTAGGAACTCAGCACCGGGATCACAGTGAGCGAGACGACGAACGAGGCGGCCATGCTGACGATCGTGGCAATCGCGATCGGGGTGAAAAGTCGCCCCTCCACACCGCTCAGCGCGAGTAGCGGGATGAACACCAAGATGATCAGCACCGTCGCGTAGAGGATCGACGAACGCACCTCGCTCGAGGCCTTCGCGATCACTTCCAACTTCGGCTGCGGAGATTCCAACTGCGCGTTCTCACGCAGGCGCCGGAACACGTTTTCCACATCGACGATGGCATCATCGACCACCATGCCGATCGCCACCGCGAGCCCGCCGAGGGTCATCGAGTTCACGCTGAGACCGAACAGGTCAAACACTAGAATCGTGATCGCCCCCGAAAGAGGAATCGCGGTCAGCGTAATGATGGTGACGCGGAAGTTGAACAGGAAGAGGAAAAGGATCACGGCCACCATGATCGCACCATCGCGCAGCGCCTCGCCGAGGTTGTGGATCGAGAGTTCGATAAAGTCCTGCTGGCGGTAGAGGGTCACCAGCTCGACTCCTTCCGGGAGGGTCGTTTTCAAATCCGCCATGATGGCCTCGATCTGTTCCGTCAGATCGATCGTGTCGAAACCGGGCGATTTTCGAACGTTGATGATCACCCCCTCGTCACCGGTGACGGGGCCATCGCCCTTGTGGCCGATCTTCGTGCCCAAGCCCGCATCGCCACGCATTGGCTCAATGTCCCAGACGATCGTGGCCACGTCTTTCAGACGGATGGCGCGATCATTCTCGTGCACCACAACGGTATCGCCGATCTCATCCAGATCGGTGGTCATGGCGAGGTTGCGCACCATGATCTCCTGGTCTTTCTCCGTCAGGAAACCACCGGTCGTGTTGCGCACCGCCTCGGAGGCCGCATCGCGCACCTGCTCGAAAGTGACGCCCATCGTGAGCATCCGGTCAGGGTCTGGCTGGACCTGGATCTGTTTCACACCGCCGCCCATCGAGAGCACCTCGGCAATGCCCGGCACCGATTGGAAACGCTTGCCGATCACCCAATCGGCGAGCACCCGGAGGTCGCGCGGATGGTTCTTGCCGCTCGGGTCGCGCACGCCGACCATCATGATATCCCCCATCAGAGAAGCGACCGGCGTCATGTAAGGAGTGACGTCAGCGGGAAGTACTTCGACCGCCCCCGTGAGTCGCTCCTGGACGAATTGCCGCGCCTTGTAAATATCCGTCCCCCAATCGAACTCGACGAAGATCAGCGACAGAGAAATATCATTCACCGAGCGCAATCGGCTCACCCCGGTGACTCCCATCAGCGAGTTTTCTAGCGGGATCGTCACCAGCGTCTCGACCTCCTCCGGCGCGTAGCCGGGCACCTCGGTGAGGATGGTGACGGTGGGTTTCGTCAGGTCAGGCAGGACGTCAACCGGCAGCTCCAAGGCTTTTTTCACCCCGAAGGCAAACAGCCCGAGCGCCACAGCCATGACTAGCGCGCGCTGTTCCAGACTGAACCTGATGAGTTTATTAAGCATCGCTCGCGGTCTCCGATCTCCGGTTGCCCCACAACCGTTGCAGCGCGCCGAGAAACATCAGCGTGATGAAAGCAGAATAGACCAGCAGCACCGGGTTGAACTCACCGCCGCCGCCACCTCCAGCAGCCGCCGCTTTCTCCGCATCCTCGGCGGCTTTCTGAGCAGGCGTCAGCTCGGAGCCGTCTTCGTTGTGCTCGTGCCCGTGCGCGGCGTCGAGCGCATCCTTCAAAGAAATGCTGCCGCCACCGGCGAAGCCGAGCGAGTAGGATCCCTGCGTGACCACCTCGTCACCCGGAAAGAGCCCGTTGATCACTTCGACCCACTGCTCGTTTTTCTCGCCGAGCACGACCGGAGCGCGCACGAACGCGTTCTCTAGGTCGAAGTCTTTTACGTAGACCACGCGCTTGGTTGGGTCACCCTGCACCGCCGTGCGCGGCACCGCCATCACGTCCTCGCGCGTGCTGGTAATGATCGCAAATTCTGTACGCATGCCGGGCTGGAGTTTCCCGTCTGGGTTCTGGATTCGAAAAATCCCATCCACCGTACCTGCCTTGCGATCCGCCTCGATCCCGAATCGCGTCAGCTCCGCCACGATCGGCTCACCGCCAATGGCGTGCACTGCAATGCGGGCGACCGTACCGATCTTCATCTGCACGGCCTCTTTTTCGGGAATCTTGGCGATCGCCCACATCTCCGAACGGTCCGAAATGTCGAGCAGCTCAGTGTCTGGCTGGACGGGTTCGCCGACGCGCACGTGGGATGAGATCACCAACCCCGCCTGGTTGGCGCGCAGGGAAATGATTGGAGGCGGGTTGCCCGGCTGGCGGCTCTCGACTTCGACTAACACTTGTCCTTTTTCAACGCGATCGCCCTCGAAGGCATTCACCTTGATCGCACGACCAGAAATGCGTGAGGACAAGACCGAGCGCTTCGCCGGAATCTCTTCGATACGGCCGAT
Organism: Verrucomicrobiales bacterium; assembly: GCA_047619485.1. Lineage (GTDB taxonomy): Bacteria > Verrucomicrobiota > Verrucomicrobiia > Verrucomicrobiales > DEV007 > JBLHKE01. Next base: position 2,601 of record JBLHKE010000487.1, read on the forward strand.
CGCAAACACCGTGCTCTCGAAGTCTTGCTCGTCGACCTCGACGGTCTCGATGCGCAAGTTCTTCACGCCAGTCTCGTCGAGGATGATGGTGTTCGCTGCGCGCTCGGGAGTGATCGCCTCTTCGGCAGCGCTCGCAGCGGTGGCCGCTGCCAGGACGAGTGGCAGAAGCCGTAACTTCGATTTAAAAATCGAAGAGCAGTGCCTGAGCAGAAAAACGACGAGCAGAACACTTCGAACTTCGATTTTTAAATCGAAGTGACGCCGCGCCCGTCCGTGTGTATGACCGTCAGGATTCGTTTTCATTTGGAAGTGGATGGGGGCTCTGGAATCGGATAGGTGCCGGCGATGAATCGCACCTCGGCATCGATCAGGTCGTAGTTCTTCTGCAACTCGAGCGCTGCGTTCTCCAGCTGTAGCAATTGCGCCTGTGCCTGTTGCACCTGCAGGAGGCTCGCCTGGCCGTTCTGCTGCGCTTGCTTGAACTCTTCGACGTTCTTCCTCGCCAGCGGCAGCGCCTCGCCCCGGGCGCCCTTCGCCAGTTTGTAGGCAGCCGTGCGCGCTTCGAGGGCGCGGCGTAGCTCGCTGTGGATCGCAAACATTTTCGCAGCGCGTGCCCGACGCGCCTTCTCGATATCGAGTTCGGCGGCTTCAATCGCCTGCTCGTTTTTGTTACGCAGCGGCAACGGGATCGAAACGCCGACGCCGACGAAGCTATTGCGCTCCAGACCACCCGGTTCGTCGACCGCCCGTTCGTGCTGGAGAAACACTTTCACCGCCAAGTCATCCCAACGCTGCGACATTGCCAGAGCGAGCTGCGCGTCGCCAAGGTCTTTAGAAGCGAGCAACAGGCGGTAGTCAGGCCGGTTCTGAAAGACCGTTTCCAGCTTCAACGATGACGCTGGCGCCTGCTTCGGGAAGGTTCGTGCGGACGCGATGCTGATCGTCGCTTTCTGCTCCGCACCCATCAACTGTTTCAGCCGGGCAGTCGCGGCCGCGGTGGCCGCCTTGGAAATCCCTAGTTCCTGCTCGAGCAACTTGCCATTGAGCGATGCCTGCACCACATCCAGCGATGAGGCCTCGCCAACTTCAGCGCGTCCAGCGAGGAACTTGCTGACCTCTTGGTTCACGGTGATCAACCCGGCCGTGGCGATTTCCGATTTCTGCGCTGCCCGTAGTTCGAGCCAGGCCTTGTCCACCTCGAACGCTAGCTGGCGTTGGCGAATGCGGAACTCGATCTCTGCCAACTCGACATCGCGGCGTAGTACTTCCTTCTCGTCATCGAGGCGCGAGGTCACCGGAAAACGCTGGCTGAAGGCAAGTTCGAGTTCGCCCTCGTTGTCGTTCTGTCCGATGAGATCGTTTGAATGCGACAGCTCTATCTCAGGATTGGAAAGTCGGCCAGCCCAGCGCAGGCGGGACTTGGCGCGCTCGATCTCGATCGCGGCGACTTTGAGCTCGAGGTTGGAGCTGAGCGCCTTTTCAATCGCCGCATCGCGAGAGAGACCCGCCGCGGGGACGGACGAGAGCATTCCTGCGCAGAGCAATGCAACGGTGAGGATCGTTCTGAAGGCAAACATTCTAGCCATTGCCCTAAGCTGGGCACCGGGTTCCCACAACCAACGAGTCGGTGATGGGATGGCGTATTTGGCAGGCATTTTTTAAAAAGAGTTGATCGCAGTCGCCGGGTTGAATGCCGGGTGGAGAGAAATCCCCCGAAAGAAGTGATTATTTATTGGCGCTATTTAAGAGAGCCACGCCACTTCTCCTCAAGCTCTGCGCGCAGCTTCTCACGCGCTCGCGCAAGCCGTCGCTCGACGGCTTTCTCCGAACACTTCAACACACCAGCAATCTCGCGATAGCGCTGGCCATTGATCTCATGCAAGACCAAGGCCACCCGCAGATCATGCGGCAGCGCAGCGATCGCCCGCGCCAGATCGCGTCCGAGCGCGCGACGGTCGGTCTCGTCTCGCGGATCGCTAGCGTCTTCGCGCTCGGCGACATCCGCCTCCGAATCGGCATCGAGGACCTCCGGGTGTCGCGATCGCCAGCGCGCCCGCATCCGGCAGAGGTTGGTCGCGATGGTGAACAACCAAGTCGAAAACTGGGCACCGGCCTTCGGCTTGTAGCGCGCGCGCTCGCCGTAGACTTTAACAAATGTCTCCTGGGCGATGTCGCGCGCGTCAGACAGGTTGCCAGTGTAACGCAGGCAGAAGGTGACGAGCGGTTCCTTCCAACGCGTCATCAAGTCGTTCAATGCTAGGTCATCCCCCTCGCGGAGACGCTCCATGCACTGCAAATCTTGCTCGTCCTGATCCGACATCAATCGAGCTTCGCAAGCTACCGGCTACCGATCTCCCCCGCCCTCTCGAGCCAGCCTTTCATCTTCTGCAGGTAGCGCTTGGACTGCTCCTGATCCATCTCGGCCGAGACCTGATACACGAAATCGATGAAACGTTTATCAGCTTCTTTCTCGAGATTGGTGAGGCGTTCCGCTGCCGCCTTGTGCTCGGGGCTGTTGTCCAATCCGGGATCGTTGGTAACCTTCGCCAGCGTCTCCCGGGTGTCGGTGTAATGAATGCAGTGGTCTTCGCACTCGGGGAAATACTCCTTGTGCAGGCTCTCGATTCGCGCGCTCTGTTCGTCGGTGAGCACAAACTCTTTGCTGAGCCATTCGAACGCGGTCTCGTGCTGGTGCGCCTGATCGATCCGGCCTTTCTGCCAGAGAAAAATCCCGGCATAGGCGAGCGCACCGAGCACCACCGAAGCAAGAATCGTCAGGACTAGTTTCTTCATCGGATCAATGGTCGTGACCCGAGTGATCGGCACTCATCATCACCGGGTGGATCGATTCCACATAGCGTTGCTCGACCGCGAGCGAGGTTTCCTCTTCGTAGGCCTGCGCCTTGTTCATGCCGAAGAGCGAGCCGACGACGATCCCAAACACACAACAGGCAGCCAGCGCAGGTGCAGGAATCGCGAGCCAAGCAGTTTGTTGTTTCTCGCGGATGGCGATCTCCGACCAGACGTGGTGCTCGAAGCCCTCGTGGCTGCAATCTTGATCAGCGCCCTTGAGCGAGTCGAGGGCTGAGGAGAATTGGGCGTCGAACGGGGCGTTTTTCATGGCTTCACCCACGTTAAATGCCACCCGGACGAAAATCCCCCTCGAATATTCGAATTTTTCCGTGGCTTCGATTTTTCGTAACTTCGATTTCAAAATCGAAGCCCGAAGAATTGAACTACCGGCTTAGGCACCGGGCTTCGATTTTGAAATCGAAGTTACGCCCCCCACCTCGACCGCCTTCACCAACTCGAAGGCGATCATTCCCTGCGCCCACTCCAGCGGCGTGGTGGTGATCAGCTCCTGCGCGACCTCACCCAATTGACTGCCGCAGCACGCTAAACGTTCGGCTATTCAAGTGACAAGCACCGCCACCCTCGCTATACTCAATCTGAGATGCCCACGCTCGGAAAGAAAGATGCATAAG
>JBLHKE010000488.1:0-6055 GCA_047619485.1 Verrucomicrobiales bacterium
GACGAGGATATCTGCGCGGGCAAGATTGCTGCGGACCAGGAACGGATCGTCGGTGACGATGTCCACGTCGACCGTCCAGGCATTGAATGGAGAGGCCGCGACACCGATGTCTTTTTTCGTCCCAAAGCTGGGAGCTTTTGGTGCAGCCGGGGTGGGGGAGCTGCGTGGTAGGCCGATTGGGAGGATTTCGATCTCGCGGAAAAACCGGCTCTGGGTGATGCCGATTTTGCCGGCCAGCGCCGCTTTTTCATACGGTCCTGCGAGTTTGATGTCCGCGTTCGCGCGCAGGCTGATGCTGTCGTCACGGAACAGCAATACCTGATCGGCCTTGAGCGAAACGTCGAGCAGCGGGTTTGCTAGCGTTTCGAGATCAGCCGCGCCTGTGATGTCGAGTTTGCCGCCAGCGAGGTAGCCGCTGAAGTTTCGGATCGCGACGCGTTTGTCTTGGAGATGGATCGCGATGTCCATGTCTGAGAGCGTGGGGATTTTCTGCTGTTTCCATTTGAGCAGAGGGGCTTTGATGAAAATATCTCCAGCTAATTTTGGAGCGCTGGCTGTACCGTTGATCCGGACATCAGCGGCGACAGTTCCCTCGGCAGTGGTGAGGTCGGGGATGTATTTTTCTGCGAGCGCGAGTCCGGTCTGTGGGAGCTTTAGTTCTAAATTGATCGACTGATCTGCGAAGTCGCCGAGATTTTTTGGACGTAGCGGCGTGTTGCCCTTGATGGTGATCGGTTGGATCTCCGGATGCTGCAATCGCCCGTCGAGGACGATCTGGCCGCCGCCGAGTTTGAAGTCGAGATTGAGATCGGCAGGTGCGAGGTCGTTCGAACTCAGGCTGCGGAGTTGCAGGACGTCGAGATCTCCAGTGCCTGTCGGGTCGGCTAGGGTTCCCTGGACGTCGATGTTGGCATTGATGACCGCCCCGAGGCTGGCTGGCTTCCCGCTCATGGCCATCAGCTTGCTCAGTTGCATCTGATCGGATTCGATGTTGATAGATACCTTGCCGGGTTGGTCTAGAAAGGTTTCCAGGTCGGAGACTTTCGATTGGTCGAAGGGGATCGAGACATCGGCGCGCGCGATCGACCGTTCGCCGCTGAACAGGCGCAACGATTCGATTTCGAGACGCTGGTCTGCGAGATGTGCTGCGCCCGAGACCGTCAGGTCAGCATTGCGGACGTTGAGGTTGGTGAGGTGATAAGTATCCGGGGAATACTGCAAATCCAGCTTACCGAGGATCGGGTCGCCGTCGTCCAGCCTGAGTGCGAAGTCGGAGATGCTTGCCTTGCCACGGTGTTCTTTTTCTCGGATGGCACCAGCGCCGTCCCAACCGAGAAAGAACTTGCCGGTCGGGTGCTGTTCGATCTCGAAGGTGTTGAGGATCGGGTGGAGAACGGCCAGGTCCGGCAAGTTCAGCTTGGCCTCCGCATCATAGCGGAGGGTGTCGAGGTTGATGGCGCCGTTGCTCTCCAGATAGTTCTGGCCACTCGCGTCAATTTCGGTGCCAACCGCGAAGTCGAGCTGGTTCGGGCCGGTCGTTTTTGCAGATAGGCGAAGCTTCGAGATCTTGGCTTGCTTGTAGACGAGGTTTTGGACATCCAGCTTGAGCTGGGGGACGTCGAGGACGCCGTCGTCGAGTCGCAAGCTACCGCCGCCGGTGACCGATCCTTTCAGTGGTGGTGCCTCTGGCACCAAGCGTGTCAGCTTGGCTAGATCGGGGATGTCGATGCTCGGCTCCGCACGCAGGAATTTTGTTTTAGGATTGAACTCTCCCGGGATTTCGAAGGTGTTGGTTCTCTCGGCATCGACGTTGCCGACTAGTGCGAATGTGATCGGCCCATCCGCGGTGGCCTGCGCGTCGAGATTCGTGGTTGCGAGCGTGTAGTCTTGGTAGGAAAGCCTGGTCGCAACGAGTGATGCGGTGGTGTCAGCAAAATCACCACCAGAGAGCTTTAGATCGATCTTGCCGCTCAGCGCACCTCCGAATTTTGGGAGCTCGAAACGTTCAGCGAGTTGAGCCAGATTTGGCGCATCGACGATCAACTCAGCACTCACTAGTTTCTGCTCCAGCTGGTAATTCCCGCTCGCGCGGATCGAGTTCTCGCCGCTGACGACGCTGAGGGCTTCAAGTTTCACCTCGTCACTGCGATAGTCGATCGATGCGCTGATGGTGTCCGTGCCGAATTGCTTGTAGGCGATCTCTTCGGTTACGATGTCAGCGTGGATCGGGTGCGCTGCTTCCGAATCGAAAACGATGTCGAGTGTGGTAATTTTTCCACTGACGCCAAAGTCCTTCTCCAGCCAGCGGCTGAGCGCTGCTAGATCGATGTGCCCGCGGTCTAGCTTGGCGGTCGAGATGGTCGGGCTTTGCTGCTGCGCCGAGATGTGCCCACCGAGCACGCGGATCTCCCCAGAGAGTCGTGGTAGTTGTGTGGCGACACTCGTCTCGATCGGTTTCTCGATCGTGAGCCGGTCGATCGACAGCTCTTCGGCGAGCCCGAGTGAGGTGATCTTGATGATTTTCTCTCCCGCGCTATCGAGTTTGGCGTTGAGGTTCCTCGTTGTTTCACCGTTTGGGTAAGTGATCTGTTGCGACGTGATCGAGCCGTCTCCGCCATCCAGCAGGAACGAGAACTCATTGAGCTCGAACACCGGCTTGTCGGGTGAAGTGATCGAGACGTTGAGATTCTCGATGGCGATGTCCTGTTGGAGGAGTTGGTCGAGGTTGGTCCAGAGTGTTGACGGTTTCCCCTTGCTGGACTTCTTCGTGCCCTTTGCCTTCTTGCGCGCTTCGATCTCTGGGTCGGTGGGGAAATTTTTCGAGGTGTCGACCGCGACGCCGATGTCGTGGAGGTGCAGCCTGGTGACGCCCTCTCCCCACTTGCCTCTGATCAGTGGCAGGAGGTCGAATTTCACCTCTGCGTGTGACAATGTTAGAGATTGGAGGTTGCGCGTGCCGGTCAGATTGACGTCGCGCAAGCCGACGCCGCCGAGGATGGAGCCCTCGACCTCGAAGTCTCCGTTCAGGTAGAGATTGTGGAAGACCTTACCGAGTTGCCAGTGGGTGACCTTGCGGAAGATCGGACCGTTGAGCAGTGGCAGGAGGATGGCTGCGAGCAGCAGCAATACCACGAAAATCCGCCGCCAGCGCCGTGGCTTTTTGGCGGGCTTCTCGGATGGTTCTGGAGATCTGGAGGGCATCGACTGATGGAGCCGAATCTTCCATCATTCAAACCAGATGTCGCAAGAGATTTAAAAACTTTCCGGCACGCGTTCCAGCTTGAATTCGGCGAAACCTGAGGGGCTCGCATTGGCCGATTTCTGGCTAAATCAGCGACGCGCTAGCCCTTGCGCTGGAAATTGGTGATGATCTCGGCGGTGGGCTCGTCGTCGAGATCGAGGGGCTCGAGTCCTTTTTTTGCCCGCCGGTAGTTCCGGGCACGGCGGGTGATGAATTTGGTCGACTCTGGGAAGAATTTGCCGCCTGCCAGAAAGAATAGCCAGAATCCTAGAAACGCGGATTCGAGCACGCCGAGTTTGATGTAGTACGCTGCTGAAAGGTAAAACGCAATTCCCGCAAAAATGATCGACCCGATGATTTTCAGGGCGAGGCTGCGGACGATCGCTTGGTATTCGTCCTTTTCCATCGGGGGGATTGGTCGGTAGGGCATGGGGAGGGTAAGGTAACGATAGGGAGACTAACTCGCTTGGTCAAGCCAGACGGAGCGACGAGATTTTTCTTTGTCAAATCCAGCTGGATCGCCTAAGTTTGAAGAGATGCTGCCATTTTCCAGCCTGTGGAGCCTGATTATTTGCTCCAAGATTACCATTATTACCGCCTAGAGCGCGGGAATGGTGATCGTTTCGTTTGTCACTTCGACAAGCCTGCACCTCCCGGCACGAGCCTTCGGTTCCTCCGCTTTCACCTTTCTCGGATTCACCTTCTTACCACCATCCAACTCTAATTATCCATCCCACACCGAACGACATGTCCGACAACAAAACAGTAGCGATCTACGACACAACCCTACGTGATGGCACGCAGGGCGAAGGGGTTTCATTCAGCTCGCTCGACAAGATCCGCATCGCGGAAAAGCTCGACGAATTCGGTGTGGACTACATCGAGGGTGGTTGGCCCGGTTCGAATCCTAAGGATGTCTCGTTCTTCGACGAGGCGAAGAAGCGCAAGTGGAAGCATGCGAAGATCGCTGCTTTCGGCAGCACGCGCCGGGCGGATCGCAAAGTCGAGGATGATCCACAGATTCAGACTTTGCTGGATGCCGGGACACCGGTGGTGACCTTCTTCGGCAAGACCTGGCTGCTGCACGTGACCGAGGTGTTGCGCACGACTGGTGAGGAGAACTTGGCGATGATCCGCGACACCGCGCGCTATCTGAAAGAGAATGGCAAAGAGGTCGTCTATGATGCGGAGCACTTTTTCGACGGCTACAAAGATGACGCGGAGTATGCGCTCTCGACGCTGAGGGCGGCCAAGGAGGGCGGGGCAGACATCGTGGTGCTGTGCGACACCAACGGCGGAACGATGCCGGACGAGGTGGCGAAATTGACCGAGCATGTCATGGCGGAGCTGGACATGCCGGTCGGGATCCACACGCACGATGATACCGGAGTCGGTGTCGCCAACGCGCTCGCCGCGATCTCCGCAGGCGCGACGCATATCCAGGGGACGGTGAATGGTTACGGCGAGCGAACCGGAAACTGCAACCTGACGACTGCGATCCCGAACTTGAAGTTGAAGATGGGCTACGACTGCCGGCCGGACGTGTCGAAGTTGACCCAGCTGTGCCACTTCGTCGATGACTTGGCGAACTGTGCGCACAACGAGCGCGCGCCGTATGTCGGTCGCACCGCGTTCTCACACAAGGGTGGGATGCACGTCAACGCGGTGCAGAAGTTGGCTCGAACCTACGAGCACATCGAGCCTGAGAGCGTCGGCAACTCACAGTTCATCTTGGTCTCGGAACTCTCCGGGCAGAGCAATGTGTTGCTCAAGGCAGAGGAGTTGGGATTCCAGTTGGAGAAGGGTGGCAAGGAGGCGCTGGGGATCTTGTCGGATCTGAAAAATCTTGAGAAAGAGGGCTACGAGTTCGAAGCGGCGGATGCGTCCTTCGAGCTGTTGATCCGCAAGGCGCTGAATCATTACCGTCAGCTCTACACCTTGAAAGAATATCACTGCACGACCCGCGTGCGGCGCGAAGATGGCCAGTCGTTCGAGACCTGTGAGGCGACCGTGAAACTGGAAGTCGAAGGCAAGACCGAATACACCGTGGCGGAAGGCGATGGTCCGGTGAACGCGCTGGACGGTGCTTTGCGCAAAGCGCTGCTGCCATTCTATCCGGAGCTAGAACACGTCGCTCTGACCGACTACAAAGTCCGCATCATCGACAGCAAGACAGGGACCGCGGCGAAGACGCGCGTGTTGATTGATTCGAGCGACGGGAAGACGACCTGGGGGACGGTCGGAGTTTCTTACAACATCATCGAGGCCAGCTGGCGTGCGCTGGTGGATTCGTTCGAGTACTATATTCTGCGCTCGCAGGCGTCTTGATTGGATCCACGAATGGAGACCAATTGACACGAATGCCGGAAGGTCGAGAACCGTGACTTCGATTTGCAATCGAAGTCATCCCATAGCCACCTTTTCTCGGGTGGCTGGATCTAGTTTCGTAGGGTCTTAGGCCCGGTTCTGTGTTTCGTTTTTTCAACTTTCAGCGGCCATGCTCGTATCGCGGGCTCTTGCTCCCTAGTGTCTTAAGCAAGACCACTACGTGGCTCCACGGTATGAATGTAAGCGCTTTTCTATCGACCCGTGCTCGCGGGCGAGCGTGGCAACGAGGTGCGGTGGTATGAGCTTGCAGAGCTGGGTCAGCACTGGCTGGTGTTTTTTCGCCGCTACGAGTCGGTGGGTCAGAGCCCCCCACGGACGAGCGACGGGAACATCAGCCGCTCGGCTCAACCGGGTTGACACGCAACGCTCGCAGAGTCCGCAACTCGCCCCAGCCTTCTCCGCCTCGCATCCGTCGCGCCCCGCTCT
>JBLHKE010000489.1:0-6048 GCA_047619485.1 Verrucomicrobiales bacterium
TCCATGAGTTTTTTCAACCCACTGCTCCTGTTCGCGGCGCTCGGGATCGGACTACCGATCCTCGCGCACCTGCTCAACCGCCATAAGGTCAAGCGTACCGATTGGGCGGCAATGCAGTTTCTCAACCGCAACATGCGCGTGCGCTCGCGCCAGATCCGCCTGCGCGATTTGTTGCTCCTCTTCCTGCGTTGTCTTGCGCTCATTCTTCTTGTGCTGGCTCTCTCCCGGCCAGCGTGGAAGGACGGGGTGGCCAGTTGGCTTCCGGGCGAAGCTCGGGCTGGGGTCGTCATCGGGATCGACGCCTCGTTCAGCATGGAGCACGGCGGGCAGGGCGCGAGCCGCTTCGACCGCGCTCTGGATCAGGTCGAGGCTATTAGCGAGCACATCCGACCTGGTGATCCGGTCTCCGTCATCCTGCTCGGCGGCGAAGATCAAGTTCTCATCCGCAACATGGCCTTCAACCGGGAACGTTTTGCCGACGCCCTCAAGAAGGCGAAGGCGGCGCCGGCCGGTCTAGATCTGGACCGTGTTCCCAAACGGCTCAAGGAGTTGGTCGACGACATGCAGGCACCGCAGAAGGAAGTCTACTTCATCACCGACGTGCAGGCGCGCGACTGGCGGCGGTCTTCGGCACGTTTCCAAGAGGCGCTCGCCGACCTGCGCAGCGATGCGGAGGTCTTCTTAGTCCCGGTGCCCGGTGCCCCCGCGAACCTCGCGGTCACCGACCTCGACCTCGTCTCCGGCGTGCTGCGCAAGGGCACCTCCGCCCGCTACCAGTCCACGGTCAAGAACTACGGGACAGACCCGGTGTCCAACGTCGAGGTGCAGTGCCGGGTCGAGGGGGTGCAGATCGATAGCAAGACGATTCCGCTGATCGCCGCGGGGGCATCGGAGACCGTGTCGCTGTTTGTCCCGTTCCACAATGCAGGCTCCACTCGTATCACCGCGGAGATCAGCGGTGACCTGCTCCCGACCGACAATGTGCGGCGGGTCGTGGCGGTCGTCAGTGACCGTGTCTCGGTGCTCTGCGTTGACGGTTCGGACGGGGATGCTGGCCGGCTCATCGTGTCCGCCTTACTTGCTCGCAGCGACGGAGCTCAGGACGAGGACTACGTGGTCCGTTCGGTGCCGTGGCTGTCACTACCGTCTGAGAAATTAGACGAGGTCGATGTGATCGTCCTCGCCGACGTTCCTGAGATCACCCCGCAACAGGTCGAGCAGCTCTCGCGCCACGTCCGGCAGGGGAATGGCCTGATCTGGTTTGCCGGGAAAGATGTGAAAGCAGACGTGTGGAACGAGCGCTCGGCGAGCGGACCCAGCCCACTGCTCCCTGCCAAGCTCGGGTCGCCGGTCGATACCCGCACCGCGCTCGGCGCCGGTCGGCCGCTCGATCCCGCCATGCCGGACCACAGCGTCTGCCTCCCGCTGCGCTCGCTCCCGGAAGACCTGTTCAGCGAGACGCGTTTCCTGACGCGGTTGGACGTCGAGCCAAATCCTGACAGCTTCCCGATCCTCAGTCTGGCCGGGAGCGGCGCGCCGATCCTGCTGGAGCATTCGCTCGGCCGTGGGCACGTCTTCATGTTCACCACATCGGCCGATACCAGGTGGAACAACATGGCGCAGACGCCGGTCTTTCCGATGCTGATGCAGCAGATCGTGACCTACCTCGCAGGACGGGAGTTCGAGCAACCACGCGTGGTTGGCGATTCGCTCTCGCTGTCCTACGTCGAACAACCAGACGCCAGCGATGCGGTTTTCGACACGCCCTCGAAAGAGACGATCACCGTCCCTGTCCGAGAATACCGCAACCAATTTGTAGCGATGTTAGAGAATGCCAAAGAAGCTGGCTTCTACCTGGCGCGGGTCAGCGTGCAGGCGCCAGGGATGCCGGTGGCGGTCAACGTCGACCCGGGCGAGTCGGACGTCTTGTCGCTGACTGCGGCGGATTTGAATACCAACCTCGAGGGGATCGACATCACGGTGGTCAACTCTGAGGCGGAACTCACGGCGGCGATCGAGACTTCCCGCACCGGCCGTTCATCGTGGCGGCTGTTCATGATCGCGGGGCTCGTCTTCCTGTTAGTCGAAAGCCTTCTCGCCGATCGTCTCCGCAATCGGAAGCAATCGCGCAGCAAACAGGCGGATCCCGTCCCTGAAACCCTAACCGGAGCACCTGATGCCTGACGGATTCCTTTTCATAGCTAAAATCGAGCAGGTCTTTTGGGCTCGCCCGCTCTCCACCGGCACGCTTGTCGCGATCTCCGCTGCGATCGTGTTGCTGAGCCTCTTCCTCTACCGCCGCCCGTGGGGGTTGCCGCTGTGGCTGCGTTCATCGCTCGCGGTTGCCCGTGTGCTGGTGCTCGGCCTAGTCGTCGCCACCCTGCTCGAGCCGACTGCTGTTGTGACCGAATCCCACACGCGGGTGCGGAGCCTACCGGTGCTACTCGATGTCTCCGAAAGCATGTCGATGCAGGATCAGCGCAAACGTCCCGAGGACCTCGTCGACGCGGCCGCCGCGCTGGGCATGGTGTCACTCGGGGAGGACGCCGAGGCCGACCGCACCGTGATGCAGCTTGATGCGAAACAGCGTCAGGTGATCGCCTCGTCTTCGCGTCTTGATCTCGCCGCAGCCGTCCTGACAAAATCTGGCCGCCCGGTGTTCGAATCGCTCGGCGACTCGCTCGACCTCAGCTACCACACCTTCGGCCAGACCCCGCGGCTGATCACCGATGCCGAAGTGGTGAGCGCCGAAGACCTTACCGGATTGGAAGCCACGCAGTCGGGGACCTCGATCGCCGCGTCACTCGAGGCGGTGGCGAACTCCGGTGGAATTCCCCCGGCGGGCATCGTCCTGCTCTCCGACGGTATCGACAATGCGAGTTCACAGCGATCGGAGGCGGTTTTGCGAGACCTCGGCGCGCGCGGCATCCCAGTCTACACCGTGCCGCTCGGCCTACCCGATCCGGATGATGTCTCAATCCGCAACATCGTCATGCAGGAGGTGGCCTTCTCGGGCGACCGCGTGCCGGTTCGCGTGCACCTCCAATCAGAGGGTTACGAGCGACGGACAGCGCGGCTGTCGGTGCTTCTAAATGATCGACGCGTCTCCTCTCGGATCGTTCGCTTTGATGGCGGACTGCAATTCGAAGAGGTCGACTTTCGCGTTGATGTTTATGAGAAAGGCGCCGCACAGATCGACGTGATCATCGAGCCGTTTGACGATGAAGTCTCGATCGTAAACAATCGTGTTACGCGAAGTATCCGGGTGGTGAATGAAAAGGTCAACGTGCTCTACATCGAGGGCAATGCCCGATGGGAGTTTCGCTACTTGCGTGCGATCCTCAAACGCGACCCACGGATCAACGCCACCTTTATCGCGTCCAATGTCGGACCCGAGGTCGCACGCAACTCTCCGGAACACATCGAGCGGTTTCCGAGTAAGCGGGAAGAGGCCTTCAAGTATGACCTGGTCATCCTTGGCGACGTCGATGCCGCCTTCTTCAGCCCCGAGGAACTGGGTCTGCTGGAGGAGCTGATCCGCGACCGCGGCGGCTCGCTGCTGGTGCTCTGCGGCCCGATGCATACACCCGCCTCGTTCGTTGACACGCCGGTGCAGACCATGCTCCCAGTCCGGTTTGATGCCGAAGCTGGGTGGGAAAAAATCGCAGAATCGGTTTACCCGGTGCTGACCCCCGAAGGCCGAAGCAGCCTGGTGATGACACTGGAGAACGAGGAGGAGTTCAATGATCGTATCTGGAGCCGTATGGCACCGATGGATCAGTTGCCGCCGCTGCTGTCTGCCAAGCCTGGCGCGACCGTGTTCGCGGTGCTCTCCGACAGCACGGCACGGGACCAGAGCTACCCGTTGGTCGCTTGGCAGCGCTACGGGACGGGCAAGTGCATGTCGATCGCTTCGGACCGGCTGTGGCGGCTGCGTTACAAGACCGGCGACAAGTACCACTGGCGCGTCTGGTCGCAGTGCATCCAGTTCATGACACTCTCGCGGCTGATGGGTGAACACAAACGCATCCGCTTGGAAACCGACCGCTCGGTGTACCCCGTCAACGGTCAGTGCCGCTTGTATGCTCATGTTCTGGACGACAACTTTGAGCCGATCGTCCAGCCGGTGTTTGAGGTTTACGTGACGAACATTGATGGCGACCAAGCAAAGGAACTCGTCAGCCTTCGGCCAGACAGGTCGCAACCCGGTCAGTATGAGGGCTACTTCTCGCCCCCGCAACCGGGACGCTACCGGATGGAGGCCAACGATGATGACCTCAAGGTGTCAAGCACCACGGAATTCCAGGTTAGCGACATCCGGCAGGAGTTGCTGGACACCGACATGCGCCCCGACCACTTGCAACGCATCGCCGACCTGACCGGCGGTGCCAAGCTCGGGGTGCGCGAACTCCCCGAACTGACCTCCCTCGTGAATGGCGATCCGGTCACTATCACCCTGCGCTCCGAGCGCCCGCTGTGGGACAACGGCATCGTCGCCTTGTTGCTTGTCGGTCTGCTGGGGGCAGAATGGATTCTACGCAGGAGACACGACTTGCCATGACCGATGCAAACCCACAGCTCACCCTCGAATCGCGCCTGCTCGCGGTGTGGCGCCGCACGCAGCGCAAACACTTCAGCTCCGGCTTGCTAGCCCTGTGCCGCTGGAGCATCCCGCTCTTTCTTGTCGGGATGGCGGTCGACCGCTTGGCCTACCTGCCGACAGCTGGGCGGGCGGCGATCTTGGCGATCCTGCTATGCGTTTCCTTCTACAAGGCATGGAGCCTCGGCTGGTGTCACCTGCGTCGTTTCGATGCTGCGCGCACGGCATTGGCGATTGAGAAACAGCACGGTGCTCTCGAGAGCCTGCTCGTCACTGCCGTGCAACTCGGCAATTCCGAACCGCCGTCCGGAACATCGGCGGCGCTCTGGAACTCAACCTGCAGCATGGCCGAGGGCAGCGCGCAGGACTTGGAACCCCGCAAGTTCGTCAACTTCAAGAGCCTGCGTCTGCCGCTCTGCATCACTGCGGTGTTGGCCGGCGTGATGCTGGTCTTCGCTGTGATCGACGGCCCGATTGTTAGCGCAGGTCTGGCGCGAATTTTCACGCCTTGGGTGGAGATCGAATACCCGACCAAAACCAAGCTCGACCTAGGGGTGGGAGATCTGGTGGTGAAGGAGGGAGACCGCGCCCAGATCGTGATCGGGGTGTCCGGCGTCGTTCCCGGAACGGTGAAGCTCTCGCTGCGAACCGGCGAGGGACGCCCGCGCGAAATAGAGCTCGAGATCAGCGACGGAGGCTGTGAGTATACTATCGCCTCTGCCTCGCGTGACTTCAGCTACCGGATCAAGGCGGGGGACGCGCGCAGCGACTGGCACCAGGTGCGAGTGATCACCGCCCCGCGCATCGAAGCGGTGCAGGTTGGGCTCGAGTTTCCCGAATATCTCGAACGCCCGGCCGAAACGGTCGAAGCATTGACCCTGACCGTGCCACAGGAAACCAAGGTTCACTGGCAGCTTAACCTCGACCGCCCGATCAGTGCGGCGGTGCTCAACCGTGACGGCAAAGAACCGCTGCCGCTGCAGGTGACCAACGACGGCCGTCAGGTTGTCATTAAGGAAGAGGTGGACGCCTCGCGGGGCTACAGTTTCTCGTGGGTCGAAAAGGAATACGGGTTCGATTTCTCCAGCCCGCGCTATTACTTGCAGGTCGCATCGGACCAGGCGCCGCGGGTCGAATTGACTTCGCCTGAATCGAATCTCGTCGCGATGATCGGTCGCCCGCTAAGCCTCGCTGTCCGCGTCCAGGACGATCACGGCATTGGCTCAACAGCCGTCGCCTATCGTGTGAATCAACGTGATGAAACAGCGGTTGAATTCAAGCTTGCCCCTCAGAGTGGGCAGGGCGAGCAGCCAATCGACTGGGACTACCGAGAGACGCTACCCGACCTGAAAATCGGCGACACCGTATCCTTCACCTTGGAAGTCAGCGACCGTTACCCGGGGCAGGACGGCCCGCACGTCGTTCGCTCGGACACACGGCGGATGACA
>JBLHKE010000490.1:0-6032 GCA_047619485.1 Verrucomicrobiales bacterium
GGCGCCCCGAGTTTAGATTGAATCAGCCAAGTGCGATGGCTTCTCCGAGTTCTTCGTTGCTCATGGCTTTTCCATCCAGGTTCCAAGCACCGTCGACGGTGTGCACGACGTTGAAGTAGATGTTGTCCTTAGGCTGTTTGCCACCCGATAGATTGTGGATGATATCGACGGCGTCCCGGCCAAAGCCCCGCTGGATGTCCCCTGACGCGAAGGCGAAAGATGGAACCTTCCATTCGACCCAGACCCCAGAGAACTCTTCGCCGCCGGAGAAACTCTGCCCCTGTGGGACGATGGCCACATTGGTGGTGATGTTGGGCGTCATGACCTTGTTGCCGGTGAGCTGGTGCAACTCGAGCATGGATACGGTCAGGCGCTGGACGGCGTCCTTCACTTTTTCGGTGGGGATGGCTCCTTCGGTGATTGTTAGTGTAAGTGGCATGGTATGGTTTCTTTCTATGTTAGGATGGTTGTTCGTAGGTTGATTTGTTCTAGGCAAGGACGGGTGATCCAGCCGCGATTTCGCCGATCAGGTCGAGGAAACGGTCGGGGATCGACATCATCGGGAAATGTCCCGACTCGAGGATGTAGATCTTCTCGACCTCCCAGCCAGAGATCATGCTGTCCTGTAGTGGCAGGCTCATGATTTTATCGAGCGAGGCGCGGATGTAGGTCTTCGGAACCGAACCGAAGGCTTTCTGGGTCAGCTCGACCGGGGCCATGAACGGTTCGGTCGCCTGCTCGATCGCGAATTTCGGCGCGAACTTGACGACGCGCTCGGGTTCGGTGACGTCGTGAAGGAAGAGGTTTTTTACGTGTTCTTCCCCGACAGTCGCGAACGAGCCGTCTTCCGAGAAGAGGATGTTCGGCAGAAGCTGGCCAGCGTCGTCGCTCTGCATTAGGCCGAGTACCGTTTCACCGTTCTTCGGCAAGGTCGCTGCGACGTAAACGAGGCGCTCGATCTTGTCAGGGATCTTTTCGGCGACCTGTGAGATGATTGCCCCAGCGAGGGAGTGTCCGACAAGAACGATCGATCCCTCGATGGTTTGTGCGGCCTCGATCACTCGGTCGACGTAGGCGCCCATGGTGACGCCGGAAATCGGTAACGGGTGCTGCCCGTGACCGGGAAGATCGATGGCTTGAGCGCTGTGACCTTGTTCAGTGAGGCTCTCGATCAACTCGTCGAATTCCCACGCTCCGCCAAAGGCGCCGTGGATGAAAAGGAGACTGCGGTTTGGTAGGTTTTTCATGGTGTTTGTTTTTCTGTTTGGTGTTCGTCGTGCCGGTTAGGTCGACATCTGGTTTTGAAGTGAACGATTCAAAATGGCGCAGAAATTAGGTGCGGCAAGTGAATTTTGAAGGTATCACTACAAAAAGATTATTTAGCCATGGCCAGACCCCGATCCATCCCCGAAGAAGAGAGCCTGGAACGCGCGCTTAAGTTGTTCTGGGACAAGGGATTCGACCGCACCTCCATCGCTGATTTGGGCAAGGTTCTGGGTGTTGGGCCGTCGAGCATTTACAATGCCTTCGGTAGCAAAGAGGCGCTCTATCAGCGTGCCCTCGGCCATTACATGCAGACCCACACGGGTTTCGTAACTGCGATTTTTGCCGAGGCTAAGGATTCCAGTATAGAGGTGTGTGTGCGGAAGCTGTTGCGCACTCTGGCAGAATTCTACTCGTCCAAAGAGACACCTCTGGGCTGTGCGTTGTTACAGAGCGGCGGGGCGGGACGGCCGGAGAATTCTGAGGCTTGTGAGTTTACTTGTGGGGTGAAGGCCGACGTGGAGGATGCGATCCGCGAGCTGTTCGAGACGCGGCTAAAAGCTGGCGACGAGCTGGCGGCATCCCCGCACATCCTCGCCAAGTTCATCGCGGCGACGATGCGCGGGCTGTCGCAGTTGGCCTGCGACGGGACGAGCCAGAGCGATCTGCTGCAGGTCGCCGATCACGCTGCGCGGAGCTGCTTGAAACGGTGAGCGCTAAGCGAACCCGGCAAAGGCAGGATCGCCAGCAGCGCGGATCTTGCGAATGCTTGGCCAGTAAAGACTAACATTACTCTATACGATTATTCTGTCCTGAATCCTATTTTTGCTCAGCGCTGCTTTGTCGGAAAATCGCGGGATGTGGTTGGCTGGAAGATTCGTCGGTGTCGGGATCGGCACTGATGGTCTGGACGAGTCTCAGGGGCAGGCATCAATTTTAGAAATCTGTAATCTTAAATACCCAAAAATTATTTGTGTTTTTAGAGGGCAGCTCCGGAAACCTGCTGTGGAAATGGGGCGCAGCGAAAATTCCCGCTGGCGAGGCGATAAACGCTAAGCTATCTGGTGATAGTGGGCGCTTTAGCAACGAAGACAGCGGGGATTTTATCAAGCTCCAGCCCGCATGAGGTTTTCGGAGGTGCCCTAGAGTATAAAAAAGACCTCTCACTTACTCGGGATGCCTTTTTTGAAATATCGACGGGTGATCCGAAGGTCCGTCGACGAAATTTTTTGCTGAGTGATCATCAGGGAGCTCCGAAGAGAACGCTGATCTGGTAGAAGGCTCGCTGTATGGTGGAGCCGGTGAGCCGGTTGCTGATGTATGGGCGCGCAGTCTTACCCGATCCCTTGGCTACGAATCGATTTCGAATTCTTCATGCGCTCGCTAGGCGAGGTTAAAAGTTATTAAACTCGGGACAATTTAGACGATTACCGATCTCTTTTTCTGGAACCCCAGGGGGCATCGGGAACCATTTAAAAAATTTCTGAGGGTGATGACGGTATTGTCTACGACGCGACTCATATTGTTTATCCGCTCGGATCCAATGGTGTATTGCCACTAATGAAGGAGTTCGACGTTATTTTACCCAGCGATTTTAAGGATGACGTCTTTCTCGCACCCAATGCGATGCTCGAATTGGGCATGGACGTAAAGTGCATCCGCTGCATGATCGCAGCCAGCGAGGCGGATGCCTGGGTGTTAGGCGCCGCACCGCGCGAGGTGCTGGAGTGGTTCTCGACGCAGCCGGTGCTGGCCTTCGCCCTGTTTGGACGCCGCAGGAGGGAGCGCATTGCGGCCACCGGCCCAAATAACGTGCCGTCCATGGGCACCGCGGCGCAGCGTCTGATCGCATTCGTTCACCATCGCATCGTGATGATCGGTCGCCCATCTCAAATGGGACTTCCGCCCGTGGGTGCGCTGCATCGTGTGCTGGGCGGATAACGTGTGCCGCGGCAAGTACGACAGCCGCCAGACCCTCACCAAGGCGACGTTCGTCGATGGCTGGACGACGGGTTTCCTATTCCCCATTTCCTGCGTCGTTGCCAATCATTTCAAATGGGTCGTCACCTCCGGGGCAACCGCCCTGAGTTCCTTGATGATTAAATCAGCAATGGCCTTGGCTCCTTTCTTGCTGAAGTGTGTGGCATCAGCTTCGTTGAAGTTGTATGCAGCACTCGCTTCCGGCCCTATTTGGTTATGGTGCGCAATGCTGATGGAATTAAGGTCTATGAATGGCACGTTTGCCTCCTTGGCGACGGCTTGAGCCGACTGGGCAAAGGCAGGCAATGAGCGATTACCCCTCATGATTCGGGGTGAGATTTTGCCAGACTCACCAAAGTTGCGACGGGTGACTGAGCTCAAAACGATCGCGTTGCTGCCACCCCTTGTGATCCTCTCCACGTAGGCTTTGAGTTTGGCACCATAGGCTTTGGCGTCATAGCGTTTCATATCGTTGTGCCCGAATTGGATCAGGACGTAGTCCGGCTTCTTCTCGATGAGCACATCCAGCCTTTTCGACAGAGAGTCGAGTGTTGCCCCGTTTTTTGCATAGTTCAGCACCGTCATTCGGTCATTGAATTGAGCCGCAAGGGCAGGCCCCCATCCATAGGTACGCGCAACGGTGGAGTCGCCTATTAACCCGAGGGTCAAGGTTTTCTCATCAGCTAGGACAGCAGGCACGGCCATGAGGTATGAGAACAGCATACCGGCGCTGATGATTGATTTTCTGGAGATAAAATTAGTCATTCAATTGCTAACAAGAGAACAGCTTTGAGGGGAAACATCTTGTAAAACAATCTGCCAGTAGCTGGCAAAAAGAAAGAGCAATGTGCCGCAGCAAGATGTCTTCCGGTTCCCCAGTCGTCTCCCACTGGGTGGTCGCATTTTATCGCTAGCGCCCTCATTTTCCACCAACTTGGTGGTGCGCTGAGCTCTCAAAATGCTGCACCAACCCCACGACTGTGTATGTGACTAATAATCGTTCTCAATCGCTGATGTGTTCGAGTATTTTAAAGACACTCGGCCGTCGTTTGGGCGTCGTTAGCGAGATGCTAACACACCTATGGTGCCATATTTTTGGGCAAATTTTTCTACACCGTTGGGTTTTGGACTGCCGCTTCGCTGGCATGTCGGCGGATGTATTACCCTACGCTCTAACTGCTGGGCTCCCATGCCGACTTGAGTTTTAACTTTAACCCCCTAGAACATCCCACCACCCACCCCCCTGGTTCTTCCTCCACTAAAACTCTCACTTGCCCCAACTCACTACTTCCACGACCATACCAGCCCGCCGATGAAATCGTTTCTTACCCCCTTTCTCCTAGCCCTGTTCTTTCCGCTCGTCCCAGCCGTTCAGGCCGCGGCCAAACCGATCAAGGCCCTGCTGATCGCTGGTGGCTGTTGCCACGACTATAAAGGTCAAACCAAAGC
Source organism: Verrucomicrobiales bacterium (assembly GCA_047619485.1). GTDB lineage: Bacteria > Verrucomicrobiota > Verrucomicrobiia > Verrucomicrobiales > DEV007 > JBLHKE01. The sequence continues at coordinate 4,693 of JBLHKE010000490.1, forward strand.
CCTCAGCGAGGGCATCCAGAAGCGTGCCAATGTGCAGGTTGATGTTTACTGGACCGACGACAAGGGCACCAACCCGCCGTTCCCCATCTTCGATGACCCCGACTGGGCCAAGGGCTATGATGTCATTATCCACGACGAGTGTGCTGCCGGGAACAACGATCTCGGCGTCATGATGCGCATCCTCGCGGCGCACAAAACCGTCCCCGCCGTGCACCTCCACTGCGCGATGCACAGCTTCCGCAATGGCACCGACAAGTGGTTCCGCCACCTAGGGCTCGCTTCCCGATCCCATGGTCCGCAGCAGCCAATCGATATCCGTTTTGTCGACAAGGAGCACCCGATCACCAAGCCACTCGAGGATTGGACGACCACCAAAGAAGAACTCTACAACAACACCGACGTCTTCGACGCCCACCCGCTCGCGATGGGCAAGCAGATGGTCAAAGGTAAGCCCGTGCAAGCCATCGTCGCCTGGACGAATGAGAAACAGGGCGCACGCAGCTTCAGCACCAGCATCGGCCACAACACTTCGACCGTGGAGGACGGCCGCTACCTCGATCTCATTACGCGCGGCCTGCTTTGGTCCTGCGACAAGCTGACGGCGGAATACCAGAAGCCATTCACGGGTAAGAACCAGGTCACTTTTATCAGTAAGGAGACACACGCAAAGGCGGAGTTGAAGAAGAAGCTCGCCAGCGTGCCGCAGGACGCGACCATCGTCGGTGTCACTGCACAGAGCGTGCAGGCTGGCCACCCGACCTGGCACGCGATCGACGCAGATAAGGATTCCCGTTGGTGTGCGAGCGACGACGGTAAGCCACAGTGGTTGCAGATCGAGTTCGCCAAGCCGCAGGATCTCGATGGCATCCACATTATCTGGGAAAGCCAGAACAACGCTTACCAGCACAAGATCGAGACTGAAAGAGAGGGTGACAAGAAGACGAACCGCACGCTGCTCATCGATGCGACCGCCAGCAAGACGCCCGGTGACAGCCAGCACAAGCTTCAAGCCAAAGGCGTCAAACGTCTCATCATCACCTGCACCGGAACCTCCCAGGGTGGTTGGGCGAGCATCCGCGAGATCACGCTGAAGGGGCCGGAGATCAAAGCGATTTTCCCCAAACTGCCCGCAGCGGAGCAGGCGAAACTCGATTCGAAAGATGTTTATCAGAAGCAGGGCAATGTCCCACCCAAGATCGTCAAACTAACCACTGAGGAAGAGGCCGCGATCCTCAAGGACGCTGGCGTGCCAGAGGGTTTCGACATCAGCCTGTTCGCCCCATCAGCCGCCGCGAACTACCCGGTCTACGTCGCCTCGGCACCAAACGGTGACCTGTATG
>JBLHKE010000491.1:0-6031 GCA_047619485.1 Verrucomicrobiales bacterium
CTTGATAAAATCCCCGCTGTCTTCGTTGCTAAAGCGCCCACTATCACCAGATAGCTTAGCGTTTATCGCCTCCCCAGCGGGAATTTTCTCTGCGCCCCATTTCCACAGCAGGTTTCCGGAGGTGCCCTTTAGCGTCTTCGGCTCGAGCCGATCGCGGAGGATTCGGTTCTACTCGCGGAGGTAGTCGATGATCGCCGCCTGCTCCCTGTTGGCCCAATGAGCCAGGGCGGACAGCACCAGATGGAATGGTTGGATGAACATGACCCACGATAGGCCGAAATCGATGCAATTCCCGGTTTCGAAACGCCCTAACCCTCAGGGATCCGCGCATCGTTCGACTTTTGGGACACTACGCCCTTGATTTTAGGGGCTATCTATCAGAAAAAAACGATTGAAGGCTTGACCCAATCGGAGATTTTTGGAAAAACTACTGATTAGTTACCAACAGATCCTCATTATTCGGCCTCGTCGGTTGATTTGTCACCCTCCCCATTTCCCCCCAAACAGCTTTCCAGAATCATTTCAGCTTCATTGCGTCAGCTTTCTTATCCCCCTATGAAAAAGACAACCGTTTCATTTTTAACTTCCGCTAAGGCAACTTGCCTCGTCGGTCTCCTCACTCTCTGCTCTTCACCGTCGGCCGATGCCGCCGATAGCTCAGTTGGTACCGGCGAGATCGCGATTTATTCTGAAGCTACCGGAGCTGATGCGATCACCACCGCTGACTTCACGCACGACTTCGACACCACCGACCGGGAAGATGCTGGCAGTTTCACCCGCGCCGGGGCGAACATCACCCTGAATCGGACAGGCCATTATCTTGCGATCTATAACTCGCGCTTCGACCGCACAGGGGCCGGCACGAACCGAGTCGAGACGCAGAGCCACTTGAGACTCAACGCCACCGACCTGGCGAGTGGTTGGTCGCAGGGGTACACCCGGTGGGACAACAACCAACGTGCGACCATCACCGCGGGGATGGCCGTGTTCGAGGCAACCGCCACCGACGTGCTCCAGCTGCACTCGTTCCGGACCGACAACAACGGCGGTGCGACGGAGGATCGGGTGGCGAATGGCACAGCCATCCAGCTGGTGAAGCTCGACGACGTGAACATGGGCTTCGCCCGCTTGAGCCTCGCTGCCAATGTCGCTGGTCCAACCACCGACGCATTCGTGAAGGTTCCTTACGACACAGATGACGAGGTCGGTGCCGGCTTCACCCACGGGGTGGCCGGTGATCTCACGCTGGTGGACGGTGGAAAGTACCTGGTGATCGCCAACACCTATGGGCAGCAGACCAGCAACCGCACTTCCCTAGTGCAGCGCCTGACCCTTGACGGCACCGAGGTCGCCGGATCCAAGACCGATGTTTACTTGCGCCATGCGAACAACGCCAACCAGGGAGCCGCCGGGATCGGCATGATCATCGATGCGACCGCCAACCAGGTTCTCAGGGTGGAGGGAGCCCTCGACGTCAACATTACTACTCTCAATTACATCGGCGGCCGCTGTGCGCTTACGGTGGTGAAGCTCGATGACGCCGCGGAGTACGTCCGCCTCACCAACACTAGCAACCAGAATGTCAACGCGGCCACCGATACCCCACTGACCTTCGACAGCCCGCTTGAAGTCAATGCCTTGTCATTTACCCACAGCACGAGCGAGGTCACCGTCCAGCAGGACGGCGACTACCTGTTCTTCGCATCCGTCTACGGCCCCAATGACGGTGTGCAACGTGGCTTTCCGAGCCAGGGCTGGTCAATCAACGGAGCTTCGAGATCGATTGCCGGTCAGACCGGACGTTTCACGCGGAACTTGGGCGGCGACGACGAGTTCGGCAATGCTGGCGGCCTCGTAGCGTCGGGCCTCTCAGCCAGTGACACGATCGAATTCGTCTCGAGCGCGCTCGGCAACGGGGGGACGAACAATTCTAACCCGATCGCCCTGCAGGGTGTGCGCTTGGCCTCGCTGATCACCCTCCCGGCAACGTTCGAAGTGATTGTCGATCCAGCTCTGGTAGCGGTGACCGAAGGCGGCGCGACCGCCACCTACGATCTTTCCTTGGGCCTTGACCCAGCCAGCGGATCTGTCGAAGTGACGGTCACGTCTGACGCCGATACCGAGGTCAGCCTCGACGGTACTAACTTCTTTGCCAGCGTCGCTCCGACCTTCACCGCTGGCGGCGTCCCGCAGACCGTCACAGTGCGTGCCTTTGACGACGTGCTGATCGAGGGCCCCGAGCCCGCGGCCACCATTTCACACGCGATCACGACCACCAGTGATCCGACCAATTACCCCACCAGCCTGGCTGCCCCAGACGTGTTGGCCACCGTCACCGACGATGACGTGGTTCCAGTCAACGCGATCGATGACACCTCGACCACCAACGCCAACGAAGACGTCGTGGGCACTGAGGCGCTCACCGGCAACCTGCTCGCCAACGACACCGACGGCCTAAACAACTTCATCAGCGCATCCGATTCCGCCAGCACCGAAGGTGCCACTGTCAATGTGCTCGCTGGCGGCACTTTCACCTACGACCCGACAGGCGCAGCGTCCGCCCAGGCACTCGCCTTAGGCGGATCCCTAGTTGATACCTTCACCTACACTGCCACGGACGCGGAGGGCAATACCGACACCGCCACCGTATCGATCACTGTCGACGGCGCCAACGACGCCCCCGAAGCTCTGCCCGACGCGCTCAACGATGGCCCGCTGGAAAATGCGTCCTCCTACATCAGCTCGGTCGATTTGACCGCCAACGATGGCAGCTACCGCCTTAACCCAACGCCGCTGACCTTCCCAACCGGCACCGACCTGCGCACCCTGTCGGGCATTACGACCTTGCAGACGCCGAGTGTTGGCACGCCTCCTGGCAATGGTTTTCCGGGGAACGCCCTCGATGGCAACTTCGGCAACTTCACCCACACCAATCCGGACAACACCGTCGATCACACGTGGGAGGTCGACTTCGGCCAAGATGTCTCGCTCGAGAACGTGAGGATTTACAACCGCAACGGTTGCTGTGGCCTGCGACTGCGCGACATCACCGTGACCGTGCTCGATGCGGGCGGATCAACCATCTTCACCTCAGCACTGCTCAACCCTGCGAATATCGAAGCGTTTGTCGGGCTCACGGCTGAACAGCTGTTCGTCGATTTCGCCGGCCCGATCACCGGGCGCAAACTGGTCATCACCCGCACGCCGGATGCCGGCGACGCTAACGTCAGCGATGGAAGTGTGCTCTCGCTCGGTGAAGTGACCATCATCGGCAGCGTCCCCGGTCTCGTCATCGATGTCGACGACCTCCTGCTCAACTATGACGCTGCCAACTCGGCCGGCACCGGCCGCTGGGAGAATCTCGGATCGAGCGGTGGCACAAATGCTGACTGGGTCCTCACTGATGTGACCCTCGATCCGGCTCCTGGAAGTGTGCGCCCTCAGATCAGCGCCGCCTACGAGTGGGACAACATCCTCGACCGGGCGGTCTTTCCGTCCGGCCCTGGAACGGGTAACAACATTGCGATTCAGAGCCAGTTGGATGGCACGGAAGACACCGAGGACGCGACCTGGGAGTTCTGGGTCAAACCGGCTAACACCACCCAGCTAATGACCATCTTCGAGACCGGCGGCGGCACCGGCTTCGGCTGCGTGATCGACAACGGGGTGCTCGAGGCAGCGACCGAGTTCGATGGAATTACCCAGAACGGCAGCTACGTCAGCTACAACCTCCTCACGGACCCGCTGGGTCTCGTCGGTGGAGATCCGACCACCGACTTCAACCAGTATGCCGTTGCGATCACTGTTAACGGTGGACTAGCGCTCTATGTGAACGGCGTCAAGGTCGACGAGACATCTGGTGGCGCGACCATCGGCGACTGGGACGGTGGTGACGGCGCTGGCCTCGGGCGTTTCGCTGGAGCGAACCACGGCGGTTACCAAGGCCCGGCGGCTGGCTTGACCTACGATGCGCCATTCCTCGGCCAGATGGCGATCGTCCGCCTCTATTCCGGCGCGCTCACGCCTGCACGGGTGTTCCAGAACTTCAGGGCGGTCTCGGGCGACACCGACATCGACGGCGACACCATCACCGCGACCGGCGTGATCGATGGTGCCGACACCTTCGTCGCCATCAGCTCGCCAGCCACCATCGCCTCCGGGGCGATCGTCACCATGACCAACGCCACCGGCGGCTTCGACTACAACCCGAACGGCGTGTTTAGCCTGGCTCCTGGTGAGACGGCTACTGACACCTTCACCTACCGCGTCACCGACGGCAACGGCGAGACTGCGGAAGCCGATGTCACGCTGACCGTCACCGGCGTGATCAGCGCCATCGATGACAACCTGCTCGCCAACGAAGAGCAGGCCAACGTCTTCTTCGCCAACGCGATCGTCGGCAATGACGAAGCAGGTCCGGTCGCCGACACCGCCTACCTCAATCTGAGTCCGGCCAATATCTCCGGTGCGGTCTGGACCAACACCGGCACTTCCGGGACCGGTCGCAATGGATCTGGTATCGTGTCCGTCTCTGCTCAGGAACTAGAGAGCAACTTCGGCGCGCTCGGGACCGCTGCCACGGTCGGTTCGGTCCTGGACCTCGACCCGATCTCGCTGGTAGATGCGACCTTGGAGGTCTGGTTCAAACCAGCTCCCGGACAGACAGGTAAGAAGACCATCTTCGAGACTGGCGGCAACGGGATCGGTTTCTCGCTCGTCTTCGACCCGAGCACCAACGAGGTGATCGCCACCATCGATGGCGGCGACGACACGACCCAAGCAGTCGTCGCGGTCGTGCCGGGCGTCGTGATGAGCGACTTCAACCAGGTCATCGTCACCTTCGATATCGACGGCGGCCTCGAGGTCGGTGTAGCTACTGGAATCTTCGAGGACATCATGACGATCTACTTGAACAGTGACCCCGCCACGGCTTTCGATGCCACGGCGGATGCGACGATCGTCGATCCCGAAGGCGATGCCAACGACTGGTCCGGAAGCGACGACTGCGGGATCAACCGTGTCACCGGCACCTCCGCCCGGAACGAGAACTTCCCAGGCATGGCCGGTGAGGTCGCGATCGTCAGGGCCTACGCAAGAATCCTGACCCCCACCGAGATGGAGTTGAACTACGACTCGGCTGTGCAGCCGATCACCTCGGTCACTTCTCCGACTGCCACGCAGTCAAAGATGGTGACGCTCAACGCCGACGGCTCTGTCACGGTCGACTACACCACCATCTCCCTCGCCACGGGCGCATCGTTGCTCGACTCGTTCGACTACACCATCGACGATGGCGCAGGTGGTGCTGTAATTGCCACAGCCAACATCGTCATCGATGGCAACACCATCCAGGAGGACTGGCGCTTCCTCTACTACGGTGATATCGCAAACAGCGGTCCCGGCGAGGACTCGCTGATGGTCGTCAACGGCCTGACCAACCTGCAGAACTTCGCCTTCGAACTCGACCCGACGGCGCCTGCCGGTGTTCTCGATATCAACCAGGTCGCGATGTCCATCACCTCGCTCGGGCCACCGTCCATCTGGACGGATCCAGCCACCGGTCGCATCTACCTGCAGCACACCCGCCGCACGGACTTCGCCGCCATCCCGCTGACGATAACCGACGAGTTCAGCCGCAACCCTGGCCTCCCATTCGAGGCGAGCGCGTCACCGCCGACGGTGATCGCAACCGGAACCGGCGACGGCGGTGCAGCCATCGAAGCAGTCCAGACCGAGTTCCCGTTCGTCCTGCCGATCAGCGGCGGGAAGGGGCGCTACGGCCGTGTTGACGTGACCACCCCATAACGGATCAAATTCTCCTCACAGATGTATAATAAAAACAGAACCAGTGCCCTTGCGGCGGTAGCCCTGCTAGCCGCGCTCGCCTCCAGTGCGAGTGCTGCTATCATCTACCTCCCCGGGCAAGATATCCCGATCCCGACGACCTTCGCAGGCGTCTCGGTGAACCTCGAGACCGGTGCGACGAGTACCGACCTCGGGGGTGCCGTCGATGCTGACATGAACTTCGCCC
>JBLHKE010000492.1:0-6025 GCA_047619485.1 Verrucomicrobiales bacterium
GCGGGGTAGGTGTGAAAATACACCCTGCTTTGCAGAAACTCGACCGAACCAAACCAGATCGCGGCTGGGGTGGTCTAGCCAAACAAAAGGGCGATCTCCTGCGACTGCGCCAGCAGATGGTCGCAGAAGCACGTGGCGCTCTGATTGGGCGTGTTAAAATAAAGTCTGACGTGATCGCGAGGGCGAAAAACGGAATACCTACAGCCATCCCAATCGCGAGCGCGAAGGCATTGTCCAACAGGAAAGTGATCGCAAAAGTGGAGGCGAGACCGAAGACCCCGTTGCGGGCGAAATCGCAGCAAGTTGGCAAGCAAGCGCCCGCACCGACGAAGGTATCCCCTCAAGTGAATGAAAAGCCCAAAGCAGTGGCCGCAGTTGCAAAAACACCGAAGGCACCAGCGCGAGCCTTTGATCCAAAACCGACAACGCTACCTGCTGTCGAGCGGCAGAAGTCAGATACAGCTGCGGCGCAGGCGCGGGCACAGATCGCACAGGCAAGACAGGCGGAAGAACGCGCTGCCCCCGTGGCGCTCGCCGAACAAGCGGCCCAGAGGAAGCGCGAGCAAGCCGAGGCGGCGATGCTTGCGCGACGAAAAGCAGAGGCCGCAGAGCAGACCGCTCACGAACGTCAAAAAGTGCGCGACGAGCAGGAGCGGGTAGCGGCAGTCCACGCCAAGCGTGATCGTGAGCGGAAGATCATCGCCGAGAACGAGGCCAGCGCCGAGCGAGCGCGCAAGTCCGCCGAGGCGCAACGTGAGGCGATCGCGCGCCAGACACGCGCCGCCAACGAGGAACAGGCACGCCGCAAGGCAGAGGATGATGCCAGACGTCGCCGAGACGATCAGCGCCGCAAGGCCGTGGCCGCCCGGGAGCAAGAGGATCGTCGGCGCAAAGTGGAGGCCGATCGAAAACGGCAGGAGCAGGTCGCCAAAGATCGTAAAGCAGCCGAGGGACGTCGCGATGACGAAAGGCGCAAGGCCCGCACGCGGGAGGATCAGAGACGCAAGACCACAGAAGATACCCGCCGCAAGAAAGCTGCAGATGCAGCCCGGGCGCAGGAATCCCAAAAGCAGCGTGCGCGGGACGACCAGAGGCGCAAGGCCGCAGATGATAGCCGCCGCAAGCAAGCGGCAGATGCTGCTCGGGCGCAGGAAGCACAAAAGCAGCGCGCGCGGCAGAAGCAGGTCGACGACGCTAGGCAAAAGCAACGTTCCCCAGACCGCTCAAAATCGAAAGGTCGCTGATCAGCGGCAAGGCTGCTTGCCACTTCACGCGATCGCTGAACAGCTGAATCTGTGTTCTGCGGCGAATGCCAGCGCTCGACCCGGAAAGAGTGATGTTTGGCTCAGATTGGTCAGTGTGTTTGCTTGCTTGCGAGGATCGGATCTGGCACAAAAGCGTCCGTCAGTTCGTCTCGGAACTCATAAAGAGCGAACAAAATTGCCTCTTCGACACGAGCAAACGGAAAATTTATTCATTATGAAACACGCAATCATCACCGGAGGAGGTTCTGGCATCGGCAGGGCAATCGCGCAGCGCATCGCTGAGGATGGCGACCACGTGGTCATTCTCGATCTTCAGCAAGAAGCCGGCAAGGAGACCGTCGAGCTGATTCAGCAAGCCGGCGGAAGCGCTGAATGCCTGCGCTGCGATGTCTCGGACACGGATGCTGTTCGTAAGGTTTTCGAGAAGCTCCCACGAGCCGATACCTTAGTAAACAGTGCTGGCATTGCCTCAATCGGCAACGTCGCAGACACGACACCAGAGGAGATGGATCGGATCTACGCGGTGAACGTGAAAGGGCTCTATCACTGTATCCACTTCGCGGTGCCGAAGATGATCGCCGAGGGTGGCGGCGCTATTCTAAACATCGCCTCGATCGCGGCGAAAGTCGGGATCCAAGATCGCTTCGCCTACTCGATGTCCAAGGGGGCGGTGATGACGATGACGCTCTCGGTCGCACGCGATTACATCGACAAGGGCATCCGCTCCAACTGCGTCTGCCCGGCTCGCATTCACACGCCATTTGTCGATGGCTACCTTGAGAAGAATTATCCTCAAGACGAGCGTGATGCGATGTTCGAGAAACTCTCCGAATTCCAGCCGATCGGCCGCATGGGGAAGCCATCGGAGGTAGCGGAGTTGGCCTCCTTCCTGTGTTCCGACAAGGCGGCGTTTATCACCGGATCGGCGTACGATATCGATGGCGGAGTCACGTTGTTGAGATAGGATCCACCCTCTATGAAACTCACCCGATACCACGAAAACGATTCGATCATCCCTGGCGTCTTCGCTTCAGAGACTGAGATACTCAACTGCGCCAGCTTCGGCGAGGACTGGGGAGAAACATTTTTTGAGACCGATGGCCTTGCGAGGCTCGCTGCGTTTATCGAGGCGCAGGCGGGCTCTCTGCCGCAGGTTCGAGCTGCTGATGTCAGGCTCGCGCCGGCGATTGCACGACCGTCGAAGATCATCTGCATCGGGCTGAATTACGCATCCCACGCCGCGGAGGCTGGGATGGAGCCACCCAGCGAACCGGTGGTTTTTTTCAAGGCGACGACTGCCTGGACTGGCCCGAACGATCCGATCGTGATTCCGCGGCACTCGGAGAAGACCGACTGGGAGGTTGAACTCGCGGTGGTGATCGGCAAGCGGGCCAAGTACGTTAGTGAGGCCGACGCGCTCGATTACATCGCTGGCTACGCGGTGCACAATGACTACTCCGAGCGCGAGTGGCAGTTGGAGAAGGGTGGTCAGTGGGTGAAAGGAAAATCCGCTGACAGCTACGCGCCCTTTGGTCCCTACGTTGCAACTAAGGACGAGGTGGGCGATCCGAACAATCTCAACCTGTGGCTCACGCTGAATGGGAAGAAGCTCCAGGACGGTTGCACTTCAGATTTCATTTTTAACATCCAACATGTGATCAGCTACCTCAGCGGATTCATGACCCTGCTCCCGGGCGACGTCATTTCCACCGGAACGCCGGCAGGGGTCGGTCTGGGATTTGATCCACCTATGTATCTGAAGGCCGGAGACGTGGTCGAGCTGGGCATCGACGGGCTAGGATCGCAACAGCAAACGGCGGTCAAGGAGAGCTAGAAATATGAAAATCACTTCAGCCGAAGTCATCGATCTGCGCGTGCCAACGTCGGATGACATGCTGGGGTCAGATCCGTTTCACAAGGCACCGGATTATTCTTCTGCTGTCTTGCACCTCGAGACCGATAGCGGGCTGCGTGGTGTCGCGGTGGTGTTCACGGTTGGCGCTGGAACCGACTGGATCTGCCACGGCATCCGCGACCTCGCGCAGCTGGTGGTCGGAACTTCGCTCGAGAATTTTTCTGCCGCGCCACTTGAACTCTACCGGCGGTTGATCGACCACCACCAGCTGCGCTGGCTGCACGATGGTGTTTTCCGGATGGCTTGCGGAGCGATCATCAATGCGATGTGGGATCTGTGGGCCAAGTCTGAGAACAAGCCGTTGTGGAAGCTGCTGGTAGATCTCGAACCGGAGTTTGTCGTCGATTGCGTTGACTGGCGTCACTTGCAGGATGCTCTGACCCCGGAGGAGGCGCTCGCGATTTTGAAGAGCGCGAAGGCGAACAAGGTTACGCGCGAGCAAGAGATGAGCGAACTCGGCCCGAAGGCCTACTGCACCGCGGGTTGGCTCGGATTAAGCGATAAGGCGATTCTTAAAACTGTGCGCAAGCTGCAGGAGACAGGCTTCGATGCGTTCAAACTGAAGGTCGGGCAAGACCTCCAGAGCGATGTGGCGCGTATCAAATTTCTGCGTGATTCAATTGGCCCCGATCAGTCCTTGATGGTCGACGCGAACCAGTATTGGGGCGTCGGCGAGGCCAAGGAACACATCAGGCACTACTTGCCGTTTGGATTGAAGTGGGTGGAGGAACCAATCGCCCGGGATGACGTGCTTGGCTACGTGGAGCTCTCTGAGACCTTCGAGGGCACCTCGTTTAAATTTGCCTGTGGCGAGCAAGCCGCCTCGCCGGTGATTTTCAAGCAACTTCTCAAGAGCGGCGGGATCGGCTACTGCCAGATCGATGCGGTGCGGGTCGCCGGGGTCAACGATGTGATGGCGATCATTCTCATGGCGGCAAAATTTGGCGTCCCTGTCTGTCCGCATGGCGGTGGGATTGCGCTGTGCAATATGATTCAACACTACGGAATGTGGGATCAGATCGCAGTTAGCGGGCACTCGGACACGCAGCTCGTGGAGTACATCGATTTCCTCCAAGACGCGGTCGAGTATCCGGTGCGGATGAAGAATGGCCACTACATGACGCCAGTTGCCCCGGGTTGGGGATTGGAATTCAACGCTGATTTTCTTGCCAATCACACCTTCCCTAGCGGGAAGATCTGGCGCGAACGCCCGCAGAACCGGTGTGGCGTTCACTTCGAATGCGATCTTGGATAGAGAGACCTGATTTTGGGCTTCTTTACTTCCAGTTTCCCCGATAAGCTCGCCGCGCAATGCAAGTGCCCACAGATCCCTACCAACTCGACCCGTCCAAAATAGAAGAGCCTCCTACCACGGTGCTCGGCAGTCTCAAACACATCGGGCCTGGATTCGTGCTGTCGGCGTCCATCGTTGGCTCGGGCGAGCTGGTCGCGACCACGACCCTCGGTGCCAAGGCGGGATTCATCGCTCTGTGGGTGATCCTCATCAGCTGTCTGGTGAAAGTCGCGGTGCAGGTGGAATTCGGAAAACGCGCGATCGCGACTGGCAAGCCAACCTTTGCATCGCTCAACCATTTGCCCGGCCCGAGAATCGGCAAGGCGAACTGGAGCATCTGGGCGTGGCTCTTTCTGATGCTGTTCAAATTCCTCCAAGTCGGCGGTATCATTGGCATGGTCGCCGTGCTTTTGAACATGGCCTTCCCGCAAGTAGCTACCGATATCTGGCTAGTGGTGACCGTCTTGGTCGTCGGCATCATCGTTTCGGGAGGCTACTACAAATTGATCGAGACCCTCTCAGTGGTGATGATCGGCCTGTTTACGATTTTCACCCTCGTCTCGCTGGTGGCGCTGCAGCTCGGACCGGAGGCAGTCACGATCGGTGAGGTGTTTTCGGGACTGACTTTCAGTCTACCGAGCGACAATGCGATGCTGTTGTTGGTTATCGGTGCCTTCGGCATCACGGGTGTCGGCGGGGACGAGATCATGGCTTACAACTACTGGTTGATCGAAAAAGGCTACGCGGCAAAGACCGGCGAATCTGACGGCAGCGACGCGTGGGCGCGGCGCGCGAAAGGTTGGACCAAGGTAATGGTGATCGATGCGGTGGCGGCGATGGCCGTCTACACGGTCATGACCGCGGCTTTCTACATTCTTGGGGCAGGATTGCTGCACGGGCGCGGCGAAGTTCCCGGCGGCGGCGGTGGGCCGTTCCTAGAATACTTGGCAACGATGTACACAACGACACTGGGAGCCTGGGCGGGACCGTTGTTCTACGGCGGCGCGTTTGTCGTGCTGTTCTCGACGACTTTTGCAGCGCTCGCGGCTTGGACCCGGCAGTTTGCTGATGCATTCGGGCAGGTCGGGCTGTTCGATTTCTCGAATTTGAAACAGCGCATGCGCTGGATTGCAGGCCTCGCCTGGTGCATTCCAGTTTTGTGGGCGATCGTCTACAAAGCGGTCGGCAACCCGGTGTTCATGGTCTTCGTCGGCGGCTTTGTCACTTCGATCATCCTCCTCATTGTGCTCTATGCCGCGATCTACTTCAAAAAGCGTGACGCCGATCCGCGTTTGGATCTTGGCAAGGGATTCTCGGTCTGGTTCTGGGCGAGCGCAGTCCTGATCGTGCTGGTTGGAATCTGGACGGCGGCGAAACCCTTCATGTAAGAACGCCTGCCTCGACGCCCTGCTCGACGCCAAACTCCTTAGGGGTTGTCAGGAAATAAGTCATACAAAGATGCGCAGGAATTTTAGCCAGCACCAAGGCAGATTTCAGCGATGATAGCGGGCTATTTGAGTTGGAAGCTAACGCGGGTGATGGCCAAAATAA
>JBLHKE010000493.1:0-6017 GCA_047619485.1 Verrucomicrobiales bacterium
GCGACTAGAGCGTGAAGCTCTTGAAGCACACAAGGAGGGAAAGCAGACGCCAGGAGTCTGTGTCGTTGAGGATCCCGTGGGCCCCCGGGTGATGCGATACGACGACATCCTGACAATTGACCCCGAGGCGTGCCTGGAGCTCCTTGCTTGTCCGGCGATGATTGAAGTTGCGCAACATTTGTCCGGTCGGGGAACCGTCCCATTGCAAATGGATATTCTCTACAAGCAGCAACACCCTCATCCGGTGATCAAATGGCACCAAGGGGCGCCGCATCCACGGGGATATCCTTACTTGAATGTCGGAATCTACCTAGATGATGCCCCTGCCGGAGACGGCTGTCTCCGCTATGTTTCAGGAACCCAACATGGTCTTGTCGATATCGAGGAACTCTCGAAAGAGAACGGATGGGAGGTTCCCGGAGTAGTCGAACTACCAGCTGCCGCAGGCGATATTTTAATTCAGGACATGATGATTCTTCATGGCTCTCAACCAAAACGCTCCCCTGGAGTCCGTCGCACAATCTATGTGGAACTCCGACCCTATGACGGGATCATTGAGAGCGGAGAGCAGAGCGAGCCTTGGGGCAAATTGAGACAAGAGTGGATGCAACTCGTGCTGCAAAAAAGCCAAGAAGGAGCATGGCCGAAGGAATGGCTCGATGACTACGGGGTCACCGACCGGAAGAAAGAGGAAATCATTCATGCCATAGCCGAAGAACGTGAACCCCCAACGCCCGCAGTTTGGGGGAGACAGCCAATCGAAACTGAAGACTATCCAGTTCCAGCGGACATGAAGGACTGGGGGCCAAGTGAATCGAGTAGGCAGTAGATTCTAACTACCGCCCTCCTCTTCGTCGCTTGCTTCTTCGATGTTCATTCTATTCATCGGGGACTGGAACCGCATTTGATTTCAGCGCATGCTACGTCGAGCAAAATGAGTGTCAGACACTGGAAATGATCGCAAGGGGCAGGCGGAATCCACGACTTCGCGAACTATGACGTCATCTGGGTCGGGACCGTTCTCGCAAAGGGCTCCGCTGAGGTTGATGTCTCGGCCGCGCTGGGCGCTGAATCTATTTCTCTCCAGTAGTGTCCCAAAACTCGGACGGCACTCAGGCGGCCCTCCTGTAGTGGTTTAAGCAAAATGAGTGTCAGACACGAATGGCACGCAGATAAGGCGCACCTTCGCCGAAAAACGCATGGCACAGCAGAAGCTTTCAAAAGGCACCAGAGACGGCTGGAGCTGGAACGTAGAACGAACGCCTCGTTCGTTCTGGGAAATCACGACCCCGCAGGAAGGGGGGCAGATTTCCTCGCCTGCAATCCACGCGAGTAGCAGCCAACAGAAAACGATTACCTCAAACGACGCACTTTGCCTGGGGAGCCTGCGAGCGGGAGAGGGATCGAACTGATGGAACGTTGCGGCTATCACGCACAGGGACGCTCCCGGATCATCGCTCCGCTCGATCCGAACGAACGGAGGCGTTCGTTTTACCGCGACGACATCGACCGATGCCGGATGCCATCCCGATCCCGAGAGATCCAACAGGCTGGCACTCGGGAGAGTGCCGTTAACTACGTGCCATTCGTGTCAGACACTAGAAATGATCTCAAGCTGGTGGCGACTTAGACGCTGCCGCATATTTGTCAGCGACCTAGGAGCCTGTCGGACAGGATTAGAGCGATCGTCTGCATGGTTTCTCCAGGAGGCTTTAACACGGATTCACACAAATTATCACATGGGTACAACCTAGCCGGGGTACCAAACTTTGCGCGGGTCATCCCCGGCGCGCTGGTAGTCCCACGCCAGATCAGCGAGATTTTTCATGTCGATCTCTGGCCGCCAACCAAGCAGGAACTTGGCCTTGGAGTTGTCGAGCCACGTGCTGTGATACTCTGTCAGCACATCGACCGACGGAAATCCGCGCGTCTCGTTGAGGTGATCCGCGACCTGGCGGTAGTCGAGCGGCTCATCCATGCAAATATTGAACAACTGTTGTCGCGCGGCTTCCGGTTGATCGATCGCTGCCAAGATCGCCGTGATCAGGTCATCGACGTGTACGAAATTGCGCTTCATCGGCTTGCTGTCCGAATCGAGCATGACAGGGATCGTGTTGCTGGTGCGATAGCCTTCGGCTTTCTCGGTTCCAACCAAGTCCGCCCAACGCGGCCCACCAAAAACGTCATCGCCGAAGGACATCGTGTATCTGAAATCGTCTTTCTCCATAATCCACGGCGCGCGCAGGCAGCATCCTGCAAGATCGTATTGAATATAGTACTGCTCCAGCATGACCTCCTCTATGACCTTGGACAGCGCGTAGCAGCCTGGGTAGGCGCTACGCTCCTGTTGCTCTGTCACCGGTATGGGGTGCGGATAGAAGAAATGTCCCATGCCCGCATCTCCCCCGATCAGGACGAACTGCTCAAAGGTTTCACAGCAGCGGCATTCCTCCAGCAACCAGAACAGGCCTTTGACGGTCACGTCCATAACGTTGTCCGGCGTCTCCTTGCAGGTCGCTAGGTGGACGACGTGGGTAATCCCATCCATCGCACGGCGGACGTCTTCGCGGACTGCGATCGAGCCCTGGACCACCTCGAGCTGATCGTCCTCCGGGAGGACACGATTGTGGCAGAATGCCCGCAGCTTGATTTCGGGGCGATCGCGGCAAGCGGCGATGAACGTGCTACCTACTTTTCCGGCAGCGCCGGTAACAAGAATCTTCATCGCCCACCAATAGCGGGAGAGGGCAGGGCTGGTCAAGATTCACCAGGTAGAAGTTTGGAGGACTGCTGGCTTGCCCACATTAGCATTCCGCACTGAAAATTGGTAAATCGGGGTCGACATTTTCGCGATTTCTAGCAAAATGACCGAGAGATTTCTTAATTGTAGGGAGTCTCTGGTGTCATCGTGTTTCTTCAATCCCACAGCCGAATCGCCTGCTTCACCGCCATTGTCTGGACGCTGGCTGGCGGCGTGACCCTTGGGGATGATCACTGGGCGTGGAGTCCGCTCGATGCTCAGCCAGCGCCTGCTGTCAATGACGCCAGTCAGATCCGCACGCCGGTCGATGCCTTCATCTATGCCAAGCTCGAGGAAAAATCGGTGCCGCCCGCAGCACCAGCAGATCCGCTGGTCTTGTTACGGCGCGTCTACCTCGATCTGATCGGCTTGCCGCCAACGCCGGAAGAGCAGCGGGCGTTTTCGAGCGATCCGTCCGACCGTGCATTCGAGCATATTGTCGATGATCTCCTGGCGCGGCCACAGTATGGCGAACGCTGGGGGAGGCACTGGCTCGATGTCGCGCGCTACGCCGAGACCAAAGGTTACGAGCGTGACGAGTTCAAGAAATTCACCTGGCGCTACCGCGACTACGTCATCGATGCCTTCAACCGGGATCTGCCCTACGATCAGTTCGTTACCGAACAACTCGCCGGGGATGAGATCCCCGATGCGGATGCGCGCACACAGATCGCAACGACCTTCCTCAGCCTCGGTACTTTTGACACCATTGCTGCCGACAAGGAAGTGGCGATCTACGATACTCTCGACGACATGGTCGCGACGACCTCGATGGCATTTCTCGGGCAAACCGTGCAATGTGCGCGCTGCCATGATCACAAATTTGAACCGGTCACACAGGTTGATTACTACCGTTTGCTCGCAGCATTTGAATCCTTGGACGTGACCAAGAAAGAGCGCCAGATCGGAACTGAGGAAGATTTTGAGAAGCATCGTGCGGCGGAGGAGCATTTCGAGGCGGCTGTGCTCAAGCCGGAAATGGAAGCGGAGGAAAAGGTCTGGTTACCGATGTTGGAGCGCCTGCAACGGGACGGCGTTCCCAAGGGGAAGAAGCCGCGCCTCGATGAGAAAAATATGAAGTTGGCCATCGAGTCGATCACGATGACTCAAGAGGAGCGGACGAAAGATCACCTGCGTGTGCTGGAAAAGGAGCGCGGAAAGATTCGTGGTGCCTTGCACGACATTGCCGGCGAGGCGGAGAAGGAAGCATTGAAGGCCTGTGAGAAACGGCTCAAAGAGGTGGAAGCAAAGCGACCGCAGGCGATGATGGCTTGGGTGTATCCGGAACGCGGCGCCAAGCCGAAGGCCACGCAATTGAGAGTCCGCGGAGACGTTCACCAGAAGGGCGAGGAAGTCACGTTTGGTGTTCCGGTCGTGCTGGCGCGCGATCCGCTCCCCGAGCCAAGCGCCACTGGTCGATCATCTGGCCGCCGCCGGGTGCTGGCTGAATGGATCACCGGCGCCGGTGCTCCGCTAGCAGCACGCGTCATGGCGAACCGCGTTTGGCAATTTCACTTCGGCAGAGGATTTGTTCAGGATGCGAACAATTTCGGCGTCAGCGGTGGCGAGCCGAGTCACCCGGAGTTGCTTGACTGGCTCGCCGGCGAACTCATCGACGGCGGGTGGAAGCTGAAGCCCTTGCACCGGACGATCGTGCTCTCCAACACTTATCGAATGTCGGCGGCGCACCCGCGCCCAGACGCAGATCCGGAGAACCGTCTGTTTTCGCGCTGGCCGTTGCATCGCTTGCAGGCCGAGGGGATCCGCGATTCGATCCTCGCCGTCAGCGGCAAGTTGAACCTTAAAATGGCGGGTCCCAGCATCTATCCACCGATGGACAGGCAGGTCGTCGGTGCCTCATCGAAATCTGATTGGGGGAAATCCACCGAGGACGAGGCGTCGCGACGCAGCATCTATGTTTTCGCCAAGCGCGCCGTCCGCCTGCCGGAACTCGCCGTGCTGGGGTCTCCCGAATCATCCGAGAGCTGTGGGCAGCGCAACGTCTCGACGACGGCGATCCAATCGCTGCTGATGTTCAACGGCAGTTTTATGGCAGAGCAGGCGGAGCACCTCGCCGCCCGACTTGAGAAAGAAGCTGGTGCCAAACCGAGTGCGCAGATCGAGCGCCTGTTCCAACTGGCGCTGTGCCGGTCACCACGTGCCGCGGAGACCGGGGACGCCCTCGAATTCCTCGAGGGCGCAGCGGAGGAGAAGACGATGCGCCCGCTCGCCGCGCTCTGCCTGGTTCTTCTAAACACCAACGAGTTCGTCTACCAGAACTAACTTGACCAGCGACCATCGATGACTCCAAAGAACTTCCAATTCCCTTGCGGCAACACGCGCAGACAGTTTCTCTGGCAGTCGGGCAACGGGTTCTTCGGCACTGCCATGGCGTGGATGTTGGCGCGGGATGGTGTCCGGGCGGCCGAGCCGATCACGCACTTTCCGGCCAAGGCGAAATCTTGCATCTTCCTCTATATGGTCGGCGGCCCGAGCCACCTAGACACTTTCGATCCCAAACCCGAGCTGCAAAAACGCAATGGCGAGGACTATGATTTTGGTGCCTCGAAAGGCGTCAGCCAGAAAGGTAGAGGCAAGCTGAAGGGCGCGCCGTGGAAGTTTTCCCGCTGCGGGAAATCGGGGATCGAAGTCTCGGAATTGTTCCCGCACCTCGGCAAGCGCATCGATGATGTTGCGCTGATTCGCAGCACCACCGCCGATAGCGCCGCGCACGGGGCGGCGTCGCTGCAAATGAACACCGGCTTCGTGCGCCAGGGGTTTCCATCACTCGGTTCGTGGGCTTCCTACGGGCTCGGCACGGAGAACCAGAACATGCCCGGATTCGTCGTGCTGGTGAACGGCGCTCCCTACTCAGGGTCACAGAATTGGAGCGCCGGATTCATGCCCTCTGCCTATCAGGGTACGGTGTTCAACACCACGGGCGACGCAGTTGCCAACCTCAATCCGGCGCGCGGTACTAGTGCCGATGCGCAGCGGCGGCAACTCGATCTGCTGGCGAAATTCAACCGCTCGCACCAGGCCTCGGTCACGCCGAACTCCGAGCTGGCCGCGCGGATCGAGGCATACGAGCTGGCGTTCCGCATGCAGGCGAACGCGCCGGAGGTGGTCGACACCAAAGACGAGAGCGATGCGACCCGGGAACTCTACGGCATCGGGGGCAAGCAGACCGACAAGTTTGGCAAGAGTTGCCTGTTGG
>JBLHKE010000494.1:0-5995 GCA_047619485.1 Verrucomicrobiales bacterium
CGAGGCTGACGACGACGCTGACGACGATGCTGACGACGAGGCTGACGACGAGGCTGACGACGAAGCTGATGACGAGGCTGACGACGAGGCTGACGACGAGGCCGATGACGAGGCTGACGACGAGGCTGACGACGAGGCTGATGACGAGGCTGAAGACGAGGCTGACGACGAAGCTGACGACGAGGCTGACGACGAGGCCGACGACGAAGCTGACGACGAAGCTGACGACGAAGCTGACGACGAGGCTGACGACGAGGCTGATGACGAGGCCGAAAACAAAGTAGACAAGGAAGCCGACGACGAGGCCGACGATAACGCATCATAATTCACTGACCACAGCCCATGCCGCTCGACAAAATCCGTAAAAAAATTGACGCCCTCGACAGCGATCTGTTGCGTCTTCTCAACGAGCGCGCCGATCTCGTGCATGAAGTCGGCGAGATCAAGAAGAAGGACGGGATGGAGATTTATGCCCCAGAACGCGAAGAGGCGCTGCTCCAATCGCTGATCGCCAAAAGCGAAGGGCGCCTGCCTGAGAAATCGATCCGCGCGATCTACCGCGAGATCATGTCTGCGGCGCTCGCCCTGGAGGAGAACCTCAAGATCGCCTACCTCGGACCAGAGGGCACCTGGACCCACCAGGCGGCGATCAACAAATTCGGTCACAGCGTCGCTTACTCCGCCCAACCGAGCTTCACCGAGGTGTTCGACCAGGTGGCGCGGCGGGTTGCCGACTACGGCGTCGTGCCGATCGAGAACTCGACTGAGGGAGCCGTCAACCACACCCTCGATCTGTTCGCCGACTCCCCGCTCAAGATTTGCGCACAGATTCTACTGCCGATCGACAACGCCCTGATGTCGGTCATCCCACGCGAGGAGATCACCAAACTCTACTCGCACCCGCAGGTCTTCGGACAGTGCCGCGGCTGGATACAGAGAAATTTCCCAGCAGCCGAGATCATCGAGGTCTCCAGCACGACCCGGGCTGCAGAGATCGCCAACACAGAGCCTGGCGCGGCAGCCCTTGGCGGTAAACTGGCGGCGGAGCTCTACGGCCTGGAGATTCTCGAGCCATCGATCAACGACCGCACCACCAACACCACCCGCTTCCTCGTCCTGAGTCACAATACCTGCCCAGCGACGGGGAATGATCGGACATCGATCATGTTCTCGGTACGCGACCGGCCAGGCTCGCTGTTCAGCGCGCTCAAGCCGTTCAACGAGTTCGAGATCAACATGTCGAAGATCGAGAGCCGCCCGTCGAAACGCCGCGACTGGGAGTATTTCTTTTTTGTGGATGTGTTAGGACACTGCGAGGATCAGAAACTGATCACCGCGCTGGACGAACTCGGCGAGCACTGCAGCTTTGTGAAAATCTTAGGGAGCTACCCCAATACCGAGGGCTAGCACGACAAGGTTTCGACGGTCGGCACCTGTAGCGCGCCCGGCTTGCCCAATCCTTTCGAACCACGGCTTCGATTGCAAATCGAAGTTACGCCTACTCCTTGACGTGCAGGTGCAGGATGCGCACCACCTCGGTGATCGCCCCCGGATGGTTTGGCGCACGGTGGTTGGACAACACCGTCTTCTCCGAGACCGCCTCATCCAGATGCGCACTTCCGTAACTGACCAGACCATCGTTGCGCTCTGCCACCGGCCCAGTTAGCGGGTCTTCGCCGAGGGCGATGATCGAGTGGATCGGCAGTGGCTTCTTGAAGGGCAAGCCACGCAATCCCTTCAGGAAGTCAGAATTTGGACGCAGGTCATCAACGCTGTTCGGAATGTGCCCCTCGTAGCCAAACTCTTTCGCGAAAAAGGGATCTAGCGCGGCAAGGGAAATCACCGCCCCGGTTAGCTCCGTCGGCAATTTGATTAGCCCGGCGATAATTCCTCCGATCTTCGAAACCGCGATGTCACTCCCGCGGTGGGGAGTCGCGATGAAAATTGCCCGCTTGATCTGGGGAATCGCTTCGAAGAAGACGCAGCCACTGAGGACTTTTGCCTGGTCTTCACGGATCCCCATCGCCTCGGGGCGTGGGCGATCCTCAGGCCAGAAAGCGTTGTCGCTGTCCTTGAGTTGCAACTCGGTGACCAGTCCACCCATGCTGTGCCCGATGATCACCATGTTATCCATCTGCGGATGGACGCCGCCCGGGTTGTAGAGTTCCTGCATCCGCTGGATTTCTTCGCGCAAGCGCATGCCCGAGTAGAGGATCGGGACACCCGTCGGGTAGCTGTAAGACCAGAACTGGTAGTTCTTCCGCACGACATCGTCGGCACGAACCCGGTTCACCATATTCTTCCAAATCGACGGGCTCGACTTGATCCCGTGGACGAAAATGACGGGGATCCGCGTCGGGTCGACCGGCTCGAAGCGGTAGATACCAGTGGCTTCATCATACTCGTCTGTCTTGATCATGGCGCGCACCACGGGGAGTTTGAGATCGCCCTGCTTGCGCATGTAGGCGAGCGGTGCGGTGTAGTTGACCGCAAGCTTCAAACGGCTACCGCCAACCTCCACAGTGTTCGAGTTGAGAGAATCGTAGATCTGCAGACGCCCATCTTGCTCGAGGTAGGTGACGGGCAATGCGGTGCCGATCGGTGAGACGAAGGGCTGATCCTCCGAAGGCGCGCGCCAGAGGACAGCTGGTGTGCCAATCCCATCTCGCCGAACCCAACTGGGGAAATCGCGCTCCCTCAGCTCAGAGACGGGAACCAGCCGATCATAGTCACTGAGTTTGATCGAATCACGCCCGTGCCAGGTGCTGGTCGTTTTCCAGCCGTCGACTGGGCCATCGGCGCCTTTGCGCGGAGAGATCGCACAACTACTCACCAGCAGGGCTAGGACAACTGTTAGGATGACTCGGGTCACAGCCAAACTAGGCCATGATTTGAGTGTGGCGTCGATGGGAAAGTTCGAACCGGTCAGTCGCGGATATTCCGATAGCGGTACGGTTTGTAGTCGAGAGATTTGAGGTAGTCGCATGCGATCGTATTCTTCAAAACCTTCCACGAGGGAGGTGAGCCAGCTTCGTAGGCCACCAGGTGTGATTTCGAGCTATCGGTGAAGCCCTCAAAAAGGAGCACATGCTGGTTGTGAATGTTGAGGATGTCACCCGTGTGTAGGTCTTCGTAGCCATCCAGCTCACGACACAGCGATGGGAGTTCCCGGGTAGAATAGGATCGGGGCAATTTCCAGCAGCGCGAGATGAAGCCAGAGCAATCGATTCCGACCGCATGCCCGCTGACGGCCGTGTCGAGCTGCCGACGCTTCGCCGACGTGTAGACGTCGCCGGCAAACTGCCCACGCCCCAGCCCCTGATCGAAGCTACCCGGGGTGTCGAACCCGCCCCATTTGTACGGCATGCCTCGATTCACCGCGCCAGCCCGCCACCATCCGCGTGCACCGAAACCGAGGTCCGGCGTGTCGATCCGAATCCCATCAGGGGCATCGCCATGGAAGGCATGACGTTCCTCTGCCCGCCATTCATGATCGAGGTAAGCACGCGCGCTGGCGATCGTCTCCGCACGTGTGACGTGGTCGCGGACTAGCGGTCGCCCGAGACGCGCCGGCTCCGGCGCTGCGTCTTCGCCTGCGCAAGCACCGAACAAGATAGCAACCAGGCACACTGCAACAACACCGCCGCCCGAGTTCATTTCCTTTTGGATTGGCGTTCCTCACGCGCCTGTTTTTTCAACTGCGCCGGCATCAGATCGAACCATGGCATCTGCACCAGAGGCTGGTTGATCCACCCCTTCACCGGGTGCGCTTCGAACTTTACGAACTGCCCGACGACGATCTGGAAAGTGAATCCAAACCAGATAAGCACAGCCAAAAACCCCGCACTCAGCCTGCCGGTGAAGCTACCGGCCCAGAGGATAAACCGCGTTGGCGCCGAACGTTCCGGACCAGGATCTGGCACGTCGATGTGCAGTTTTTCCACAGCGACAACCTCGAAACCGTGCGCCTTCAACTCGCCCGCCTGCAGGGCGTCCCTCACCGCCCCCGCGTAGAGACGGGCGGCGATAACATGGAGAAATACGAAGGCGGGGAAAACGAATAGGCTAGTGAGGAACAAGTAGCTGTGGAACTGGCGGAGCATCTCGACCGCACTCAGCTCGAGAAACGCCTCATTTTCCTGGGTCATGAAGTAGGGCGCCACCTTCATTGCCATCACAGGCAGAGAGAGACCGCCGTAACAGGCCGCCAAGGTCAGCGATCCGAGCCAGCGCCGCCTGACGAGCTTACGGACGATCCGAAAATCGTAAAACGACCGCCAGTCGCCGGTCACCGCCTGCCGCGCCTGCGCCATCGGTAAGTAGAACATCACGGCGATGAAAGCGAACATGCCGACGATGTAACGCGAAGGGTTCACGAACGACTGCTCGTAGCCGAAATTGAACGAGTTGTCCCAGCCAGCCTCCCAGGTGAGGAACCAGATCAGACCAGGAATTACCGTTAGGACATACGAGTTGAACACACCGCGCAGCCCGATCTTAAAATTCTGAACCAGCGAAGAGAGCACACGCCGACCGCGGAACCAGTTCGGCCAATGCATGTGCTCGCGCCATTCGTCATTGGTCGAAGTCAGGGTCTGGAAGCGAACCCCTGCGTACCACTCCGGGCTACGTACCCACCAGACTTTGAGCGCGCTCCGCTGCATCAGCCGATAAGTCCAACCAACAGCGAGAATCGCACCGATCACGCTGAGCGGCCCGAGAATGCCGAACATCCCACAGCAGAAGAAAGCACCGACCAGTAGTTTGAATACAAACATCCCTGCGAGCTTCAGCTTCGACCCGATCCCGGGGCTGCCGGCGATCACTTCTTGTAGTCGCGCACCCTGGGCACTGGATATCTCCGGTACATCCGCGCTCATACAAACGCGGCCTCCAGCGTGCTGCCATCGACGTGCTCGGCCGGACAGTTCATCAGTTTCGCCACCGTCGGGGCAAAGTCGATCTGCTGCACCGGCTTGTCGTATGTGACCCCCGCAGGGACTCCTGGACCAACGAACAATGCCCAGATACGCCGCGACGAGATCGAGTTGAAATGGTGCTGGCAGGGGACCGAGGCAAAGGGTGCAGTATCACGTCCGCAGTCCGGCACGAGCGCGAAGATCGTGTTGCCGCGATACTCATCGTCCGCGGCGACGACCTCCATCAGCCGCCGCACGCCCTCGTCGATGATGGTAATGCCACGCGTGTAGTGACTGAGGTTGCCCCAATGGACGTAGTCCGGATCGTTGTAGTTGACCATCATCAAGCGTGGGCGCAGTTGCTTGATCGCGCTGGCGGCCAGCTCGGTGAGCAAACGATCGCCACGCGGGTTTTTCAATCCGGAGTCGCCGTAGAGTGAACGCCACTGCTCCCAGTAGGCACCGATCTCTTTCCCCTGCCCCACCGACTCACCACCACTCCGCAAGTCGAGCCGAGCCATCTTGTCGCGCTCGGCCTGCTTGGTGGCGAGTTCTTTCCCCGCATATTTTCCGGCAGCAATGTTGCTTGAGAGGACGTGCAGCTTGTAACGATAGAGGCTGAGGACATTCGACTTAAAGCCAGCACCGAAGAGGTGGTGGTTACTGAAGCTATAGAATTCCTCCTGGGTGCGATCTTCGCCGTTGATGATGAGCGTCTGGTGCTCCGGGACCGAGTAGGCTTTGCGGAAATACTCGAACAGCGTCGGCACTTTCGCTTCGAAACGCTCGCTGAGTAAACGCCTGTCGACGCTCTGGTAGAGATCGTATTTCCCGGTGAGGATATTGAGCGTGCCCTCACCATGGGAGGTGTTCAAACCCTCCATCGTGGAAATCCGCATGTCTTTGAAAAGCGTCCCGCGCTTCACCAGATCCGTCGACAAGAATGGTGCGTAGCTGTGCACCGGATCGATCGTCTCACGGCGCCGGACGCCACCGCCGAAACGGATGATGATCACGTTCGGCCCATCGTAGTAGGCCGGCACCGCATCGGAATCGGATGTCAGTGAGGAGAGGCC
>JBLHKE010000495.1:0-5963 GCA_047619485.1 Verrucomicrobiales bacterium
GATCGAAATTCGTCGAGTTCTTTTCGGCGCCGGGTTTTGGGGATGGCCATGTGCGCGAACAGCTCGGTGTGGTTTTCTTTTGCGCGCTGGTAGTGGTGGCTTGGCGTCGGCGATTGCCGCCGCTTGTTCTGCTGGCAGGGTTCTGGCCGTGGATCGGGGCAGGGATCGCGTCGGCGCCCCCGTTGCTGGTTGTCCTGACGGGAGCGGCGGTCGGGTTTGCATTGTCCCGTGGCGCGGCGCGACTGGCGATCGCTCTTCTGCTCGCGACCCTGTGTGGGGCTGGTGTGTTGAATGCGATGGTTGGCAATTTCGCCCTCAACCGTGGTACTGTTTTTATCGAGTGGATGGTGTTCTTGTTAGTTGCTGGGGGGATGTTTGCGGTCGCACGCTTTGCCGCGGGTGATAGGAAGGCTGTGGTGGAAAAACCGGCGCCCGATCGTTTTTCAGACGGTTATCCGCTGGTGTTGTTGTCGATCTTCCTGGCTGGCTTCCTGTTGTTGGTGGCGAAGTCAATGTTCGCGGCGAAGCCCGATATCGCGTCGTGGCAACTAGCGCCTGGGGTGAAGGCGGCAGTCTGTGCCGAAGTTTTGAAACATCATCCAGGTGTGGTGGAGCGGGATCTTTTCGTGTCGCGAGTAAGGCTAGGAGGGTATCGGTGGTTCGTGGCAGATGGCGAAGATCTCGGGCACTGGTCGCGGCAGTTTGAAGTGCGTGCGTTCGACCGCACCATAGCGATCCCGCTGACCGGTTACTTCGCGGAATCTCTGGGGGTCAAGTCGGTGGACGTCAATCTTCCGGGTGACCAGCGCGGTCTCGATGGCGATCGCGATTTCATCTTAGCGGGTCTGCGCAACGTTGACGAGCATGCCGAACTGGCCCACGCGACACTGATTGTCGAATCCCTAGTGTTGATTCCATATGATCCTGACGACGAAGAACTCGATCTGGGCAGTGCGATCCATTTCGAGCGCCCGCCGGATTTTTAACGGCTAGAGCCCGAGTTCTGGCGGTCGTGCCTCCTGCTGTTCGAACCCGCGGTCGGGCTTCAGGTCGTCGCCGTCCGCAGCGGTGGTGGCGAGTTCGTCGCAGCGTTCGTTGTTGGGGTTGCCGGCGTGACCTTTGACCCACTTCCAAGTGACGACATGTGGTTCGGCGGCGGCGTCGAGCCGCTTCCACAGGTCGATGTTTTTGACAGGTTTCTTGTCGGACTTGATCCAGCCGCGTTTTTTCCAGCCTTGTAGCCACCGCTTGTTAATCGAGTCGATGACATATTTGGAGTCCGAGAACAAGGTGACATCGGACGGCAGCTTGAGGACCTCGAGCCCGGCGATGGCGGCGAGGAGCTCCATCCGATTGTTGGTCGTTCGGACGTAGCCGACGGAGATCTCCTTGCGTCGTTTCCCCGAGATGAGCAGGGTGCCGAAGCCGCCGGGGCCAGGGTTGCCGCGTGAGGAGCCGTCGGTGTAGATGGTGATCTGTGGTGGGTTTGGCATTGTAGAGCAGCTTCATAGCCCAATCTCGGAGTGCTTAGAATCTTTCTTTTTGGTTTTGCCAGCGAGCCGTGGTTGGATATTTTGTTTCCCGATCGTATGACCAAAGACTACCTGAACCTGATCCGACGTTTGCCGGCGCTAGCTATTCTTGCCTGGCTTGTGATGCATGTCGGTCTGGCGTTCCTCATCGCCGGATTTTTGCAATCCTCTGGCCCGATGGGCTGGGCGGGGTTGGCACTATTGTTAGTTGGGGCCGCGGGCGGTTTCTCTACTGGCTGGTTTCGCAAGGGCGACCATCAGGCGACCGCCGATTTCTCGACGTCGCTGTTGCTATCGATGGTGGTGGCGCTTGGGATGATGGCGATTCTGTTGGTGCTACTGGTCACGGTCTTCTTGTTGATCGCGCTCTTCGGTGACTTCACCTGGAACGGGGTGTGGACTGCCTTGCATTTCTTTGGACTAGCGCTCACTTTTTTCCTGGTGACCGGAGTTGCGCGGGTGGCGCGCAACATGGAGACATCGAGGGAGCAGTTGCGCGCGGATGATTTGCTTGAGGAGGGGGCGAACCAGCCGTGATCGTTTCCGTTGAACAAATGCAGACCGCAGAGGAGCAACTGTTCGCCACTGGGGTGGAAGCTGAGCCGCTGATGGATCGGGCCGGTTTAGGGATAGCCCAAGAGGTCGATCGCTTTTTTCTAGTTCGCGGCACCGTGATTGCGTTTGTTGGTCCGGGACACAACGGTGGTGATGCGTTGGTCGCGGTGAGACATCTCAGGGAGATGGGGTGGGGGATCGAGTTGCGCCTAGTCGGACGCGAGCGATTCAGGCCGTTGACCGAGAAGAAATTGGAGCAGCTAGGCGAGGTCGTGGCCGTCGCTGGCGGTGGTGAGCTGGTGCTCCTCGACGGTCTGTTGGGGATCGGCGCGCGCGGGCCAGTGCGGGGCGATATCGCCGAGGCAGCTGCGGAGATGAATTCGCTGCGGCGCGAGAGGGCTGCCCGCACCGTGGCGATCGATCTCCCTTCCGGTTTGGATGGCGACACGGGCGAGGCTTACGTCGGAGCGGTAGTCGCGGATCTGACCCTGACCATTGCCTACCCCAAGGCAGGGCTGCTGGCTGACCGGGCGACCGATCACGTCGGTCGACTTGCGCTGGTTCCGCTGGACGAGATCGAGGCGACCGGGGGCGATGCCGGCGCGGTTCTCATCGAGCCTCGCCATCTGGCGCAAGTGTTGCCGCGTAGAAATTTTGATACCCACAAGGGCATGGCTGGTCGCGTTGGGGTCATCGCTGGTAGCCGCGGGTTGACTGGCGCGGCGATCCTTTGTTCGGCGGCGGCAGTACGTGGTGGCGCTGGGCTGGTAACGCTATTCGTGCCGGGCGATCTGTATCCGATCGTTGCTCAGTGCGCGATCCCTGAAGTTATGGTGAAGCCGGTCGCGACCTACGCGGAGGTCGCGGGTGCGAATCTCGACGTGATCGCAGTCGGACCTGGGCTCGGTAGTGATCGTGCAGGGGAGATCCTCGACCTTGTGGCAAATGACCCTCGTCCGTGCGTGGTCGATGCCGAGGCCCTCAACATGATCGCAGCTGGTGGGGTGGATATTTTAGATCAATGTCATGTACCGCGATTGTTGACCCCACACCCGGGTGAGTTCGAGCGACTGTTCCCGAGGGGAGGCCGCTCGCGGCGCCAGTGGGCAGAAGATTTTTCAGATCGTTACCCGGACGTCACGCTCTTGTTGAAAGGCGCGCGAACGATCATCAAGGAAGATGGCGAACCAGCCGCATTCAATCCGACCGGTCACCCAGGAATGGCGACTGGCGGTCTGGGGGATGTTCTCACCGGTCTGAGTGCGGCGCTCATTGCTCAGGGGCTTTCGACTTATGCTGCCGGGTGTGCTGCCTCGTGGCTGGCTGGTCGATCGGCCGAGTTGGCGATCCATGGGCAATCTGAGGAATCGTTCTGCGCCTCGGATGCGATCCAGCATCTTGGGGCAGCGTTCCGATCGTTGCGCTGCCGTTAGAGTTTCTCTTGCCACTTTCAAGATTGACGCCCCTTGCAAAACAGGCTAATTTCGCAACCCATCAACATATCTTGATTTGTTAATATAAACACCAAACACCTAGAATACATGGCTGGATCCTACATTTTCTCTTCCGAGTCCGTCACCGAAGGACATCCTGACAAAGTCTGCGACACCATCAGCGATTCCATCGTCGACGCCTGTTTCGAGCAGGACACCGGCAGTCGTGTCGCCTGCGAGACGCTCGTGAAGGATAACCTCGTCGTACTGGGTGGTGAGATCACCACCAGCGCAAAATTTGACTATCGTGAGGTGGTCAAAGCTGCCATCGAAGGGATCGGCTACACCAACGACGACTGCAAGTTCAACGCCGCCAATTTCTTCTTCCTCAACGCGCTCGGCCAGCAGTCGCCTGATATCGCGCAGGGGGTTGACGCCGCCGCAGCCGATGATAAAGATCACACCGAGCAGGGCGCTGGCGACCAAGGCATCATGTTCGGTTACGCGGTCAAAGAGACGCCTTCTCTAATGCCGGCACCGATCGATTACTCGCACCGGCTCGGTGCCGCGATCACCAAGCTGCGCAAAGACGGTACGCACAAGTGGTTGCGCCCGGACAACAAGACGCAGGTCTCGATGGAATACGTCGACGGCAAGCCGACGCGCGTCACCGCGGTCGTGGTCTCGACCCAGCACTCCGCCGACATCTCAACCCAGGAGATCCGCGACATCCTCAAGAAGGAACTCGTCGAAGACGTGATCCCGAGCGATCTGCTCACCGAGGACACCGAGTATCTCATCAACCCGACCGGCCTATTCATCATTGGTGGTCCCGAAGGCGACTGCGGCCTTACCGGGCGCAAGATCATCGTCGACACCTACGGTGGCGCTGGCCGCCACGGTGGTGGTGCTTTCTCAGGAAAAGATCCATCTAAGGTCGACCGTTCCGCCGCTTACATGTGTCGTTGGGTCGCCAAGAATGTGGTCGCCGCAGATCTCGCCGACCGCTGTGAGCTCGAGGTCGCGTATGCGATCGGGCACCCGCTGCCGGTCAGCGTGCACGTCAACACCTTCGGCACCAACCACGTCGACGAGGCGAAAATCACCGCAGCCGTGAACGAGGTGTTCTCGTTCAAGCCGGCGGACATCATCAGCCAACTCAACCTCCTGCGCCCGATCTACCGTAAAACCACGAATTACGGCCACTTCGGGCGCGAGGACGACACCGATTCCCTGACTTGGGAGAAGACAGATAAGGTTGACGCATTGAAGAGTGCCGTCTAAGTATTAACTTCCTCACACACCCCACTCAGAGAACCACTGTCGACTTCGTGTCGGCGGTGGTTTTTTGTTGGCAGCCAATCCGTCCGGCGCGGGCAACTTGCTTTGTCGACGAGGCCGCGCTCCATTTGCGGACATGAATATCGATTGGCAGGAACTACTCGAAAAATGGGGCGGCATGGCGATGGACTATGCTCCGAAGCTGGCCTTGGCGATCGTCGTCTTCTTCGTCGGCCTGCGGATCATCGCGGTGGTGAACCGAGCGATCAGCAAGGTTATCGACACCCGCGATCTCGATCCCACGCTGAAGCCGTTTTTCAAATCGATCAGCTCGATCCTGTTGAAGGCGCTGCTTTTCATCACCGTACTGGGAATGTTGGGGGTTCAGATGACGTCGTTTATTGCCCTGTTAGGAGCCGGTGGCATCGCGATCGGTATGGCCCTCTCCGGGACTCTGCAAAATGTCGCCGGCGGGGTGGTGCTGCTGACGCTGCGGCCGTTCCGCGTCGGTGACTTTGTCGAGACCCAGGGTTACAGTGGCACCGTGAAGTCGATCGGAATCTTTCACACGACACTTACCACCGGAGACAACAAGACGGTTATCTTGCCCAACGCTCCGGTCTCGAACGACCCGCTGGTGAATTTTACCACGCAGGACCGGCGGCGTGTCGAGCTCACGATCGGTATCGGCTACGACGATGACATCGACAAGGCGCGCGACATCATGCGCAAGCTGATCGAGGCGGACGAGCGGGTATTGAAAGATCCGCAACCTGTGATCGCCGTGTCGGCTCTGGCGGATAGTTCGGTGAATTTCGTCGTCCGCGCGTGGACGGCGACCAGTGACTACTGGGAGGTCAACTGGCACTTGCACGAGGCGATTAAGAAAGCCTTTGATGCGGAGGGGGTGAGCATCCCATTCCCGCAGACGGATGTGCACGTGCACCAGGTTGTTGAATCAGAAACGAAAGCGTAAATTCGATTTCAAAATTGAATAGCAGTGCCTCAGCGCAAGGTCCGGGCCTGGTGGATTTTAATTCTTAAGGGCACCTCCGGAAACCTGCTGTGGAAATGGGGCGCAGAGAAAATTCCCGCTGGCGAGGCGATAAACGCTAAGCTATCTGGTGATAGTGGGCGCTTTAGCAACGAAGACAGCGGGGAT
>JBLHKE010000496.1:0-5963 GCA_047619485.1 Verrucomicrobiales bacterium
GCGTTCGCGAACCTCGATCACGGCTTGTTCGTGAAAGGAAGAGACGATGATGTTTTCCAAGTTCAGGTCGTCGAAGCTCGCCAACAATCTGCAGACGGCTGGAGCTACCAGCCTGTCCTTGATCTCGATGTTGAGCGGGAGGCTGTATCGGGTGAGTTCCAGAACCTCGGTGAGAGTCGGGATGCGTTCGCCTTTTCCTGCGTCGAATTCACGCAGTTCCGAGAACGATCTTTCGTAGACCGAGCCGTGTCCGTCCGTGGTGCGCTCAAGGGTGTCATCGTGGATGACAATGACTTCACCACCGACCAATCTCACATCGACTTCGACCATGTCTGCTCCGTCGTCGATTGCCCGTTGCACGGAGCGAAGCGAGTTTTCAGGTTCGTGGGCACACGCGCCCCGATGGCCGATGATCGTAAACTTACCCATGGGTGAGGAATTCCTAGGCTAGGCGAAGTGGGTGGCTGGGCGAAGTCAAAACTTTGCAAATCGCTGCCACGTAGTACGCTCGAGTCATGAAATGCATTCTGGCTCTCGATCAGGGCACAACTAGTTCACGCGCCATCGTTTTCGGTGAGCGTGGGGAAATTCTCGGACAGGGGCAAAACGAGTTCGCCCAGTATTTCCCGCAGCCGGGCTGGGTGGAGCACGATGCGGACGAAATTTGGACGACTCAGTTGGCTGCCGCGCAGACGGCGATCGCTCAGGCTGGTGTCGCGGTCGAGGAGATCGCCGGCATCGGGATCACCAATCAGCGCGAGACGGTGGTGGTTTGGGATCGAGCGACAGGCGAGCCGATCGCACCGGCAATCGTGTGGCAGGATCGGCGCACGGCAGATTTTTGTGAGGCGCACCGGGAAGAGTGGGAAGCGGAAGTGAAGCGGCGCACCGGGCTGCGGCTCGATCCGTATTTTTCTGGAACCAAATTGAAGTGGCTACTCGATGAGATCGATGGTGCGCAAGCGCGCGCGATCGCTGGAGAGCTGGCTTTTGGGACGATCGAGAGCTGGCTGGTTTGGAAGCTCACCGGGGGCGAAAAACACGTCACTGACGTCAGCAACGCGAGCCGGACACTACTGATGAACCTGGAGGGGCTCGATTGGGATAGCGAAATGTTAGACTGGCTCGGGGTGCCGCGGGAGATGCTACCCCAGATCGTTGGCAACAGCGAGATCGTGGGGGATTGCACCCTGTTCGGTGGGGTGATTCCGATCGCGGGCATGGCCGGCGACCAGCAGGCGGCGCTGTTCGGGCAACTTTGTTTCGAGAAAGGTATGATCAAAAATACCTACGGTACCGGTTGTTTTCTGCTGATGCAAACTGGTGGATCACCGGTGTTTTCCAAGCACCAGCTGCTGACGACGGTGGCGTGGAAGCTAGGGGATGAACCGTGCCAATACGCGCTCGAGGGGTCGGTTTTCACGGCTGG
Source organism: Verrucomicrobiales bacterium (assembly GCA_047619485.1). Taxonomy (GTDB): domain Bacteria; phylum Verrucomicrobiota; class Verrucomicrobiia; order Verrucomicrobiales; family DEV007; genus JBLHKE01. Next base: position 1,430 of record JBLHKE010000496.1, read on the forward strand.
TTCGGTGGTGCAATGGTTGCGCGACGGCTTGAAATTGATCGAGAAGTCTGCGGACGTGAACCGCCTTGCGGAGAGTGAACCTGACAACGGAGGTGTGTATCTCGCTCCCGCTTTCACCGGTCTTGGCGCGCCCCACTGGGATCCGTATGCACGTGGGTTGATCGCTGGCCTCACGCGCGGTAGTTCGGCTGGCCACCTAGCGCGCGCCGCCTTGGAGAGCATTGCGTTTCAAGTGGAAGATGTCGTGCGCGCGATGAAAGCAGATACCGGCCTACCGCTCGCTGAGGTGCGCGTCGATGGGGGTGCCTCCGCGTCCGACCTGTTGATGCAGCTCCAGAGCGATCTGCTTAACTGCGAGATCATCCGCACATCGATCGCCGAGACGACGGCGCGTGGGGCTGCGTTTTTGGCCGGTTTGGCGACAGGCGTTTGGAAGGATGTCGGCGAGCTGGAATCGCTCTGGGAGGAGGCGCGCCGGTTCACGCCAGCTGGGGATCCCGAGCGCTTGAAGCCGATGCGCCGCGGGTGGCGAGGTGCGGTGAAACGCAGTTTGCATTGGGCGCGGGAGATGGCGATGGAAGAGGATGTCTGATCAAGATCGATTCTTCCGCGACGGGCTAGTTAAACTCGCTTGTGACGAATCAGCTGGTTGGGACGTGATCGTGATCGGTGGCGGCGCGAGCGGGCTCGCGACTGCTTGGGATGCTGTGTCGCGTGGGTTGCGGGTCGCGCTGCTCGAGCGCAGCGATTTTTCAAAAGCAACCTCGAGCCGCAGTACCAAATTGGTGCACGGCGGCGTGCGCTATTTGCAGAAGGGGGACGTGGGTCTGGTGAAAGAGGCGCTGAATGAACGGAAGTTGCTCCTCGAGAACGCGCCCGAGTTTGCGCAGCCACTGCGTTTCGTCCTGCCCACTACGCATTTCCTCGGACGCTACTATTACCGTTTCGGTATGTTGCTCTACGACCTGCTGGCAGGGAAAGCTGGTATCGAGCGCGCGGAATTGCTTTCGGAAGGGGAGACTCGCGAGCGACTTCCGGGAATCTGTCTCGACAACCTGAAGGGTGGGGTTGGCTACAGCGATGCGCAGTTTGATGACGCTGCGCTTTCCATTGCGATGGCGCAAGCGATCTGTGCGGGCGGCAGTCTAGCGCTGAACTATGTGTCGGTGGACGGCCTGTTGACTGCCGGTCGCAAGGTGATTGGGGCGAAAGTCAAAGACACCGAGACCGGGCGCGAGTGGGAGATGCGTGCGAAGGTCGTCATCAACGCGACAGGGATTTTTTCCAATCAACTGCGTGGCGAGAACGCGGTCAAACCCCAATGGACTGTGCGCACCAGCCGCGGTTCGCACCTGGTCTGTCCGCGCCGGGTGATGGATGGCGATCATGGCATGATCATCCCAAAGACGCAGGATGGCCGGGTGCTGTTCGCGATTCCTTGGAAACAGCACGTGGTGATCGGCACCACCGATGTGCCGACGGATGAACCTGTCTACGATCCGAAGCCGACTGCCGACGAGGTCGGTTTTATCTTGGACGAGGCTGGCAAGGCGCTGGGGGTGACCGCTAGCGACGTGACCAGTCAGTGGTCCGGATTGCGACCGCTGGTGAGCCGCTCGTCGACCAAATCTACGGCAGCTCTGTCGCGCAAACATATCATCGAGGTTTCACCCGAAGGCCTGGTGAGTGTACTCGGCGGGAAGTGGACGACCTGTCGGAAGATGGGACAGGACGCGATCGATTCTGCGCTAAAGCTCGGGGTGATCAAGGCAGGTGAATCGAAGACGGCTGCTCGTGTCCTGACCGAACACGGCGCGCGTGTGCCGCGTGGTGATCTGTTAGGAGCGTCGGTTGACGAATTTGCCGAGGGTGAGGTCCGCGCCCGAGTCGAGGAGGCGTGTCGATTCGGGTTCGCCCGGACACTTGAAGATGTCCTCACCCGGCGGATGCGGGTGCTGCAGTTGAATGCATCTGCAGCTGTAAAACTGGCACCAGTCGTTGCCGGAATCATGGCCGGGCAACTCGGGTGGAGCCCTGCGGAGGCTGCGCGCCGGGTCGAGGCCTTCTCAGCGCTTGCAGAGGATTACCTCCCGGGTTCGTAGCGATGCCAAAGCGTTTTGTTTCTGGGCAACCCTATGGTATCAATCTATCGTTGCAAGATGCCTGAACTCAACCATTTCCGGACTTTCGAGATCTCCCAAGACGGGGGTGGGAATGCGCTTGAGCTGTCGCGATCTGACGAGCGGGTGATTTGTTTGGCCTTTGATGGACGTTTCGGCTGCTTTTGTGAGATTGCCGCCCTGACCCAAGGGGCGGGGGATGGTTCGACTTCAATGGAAGAATTTTTGGAGCAGGCGGGCATCGTCGCAGGCCTGCACCATCGCGGGCTTGCCGGGCTACTCGACTACGGTGACGACCAGGGCGTGCGTTTCTATGCGGTCGAATTCATCGATGGCGAGATGCTGTCCCAATACGCAAGCCGCGTCAATGGATTGCCAGCGGGTTTGGCGTTCGGATTGTGTGCCGATCTCGCCGATGCGCTGTGTGCGATCTCGGTGCTGGATCTGCCGATTGCCGCTGGCAATGCGCGTGTGACCTTGGACGACCGCGGTCGCCTGCGCGTGCGGATTGTCGACTACCCGCTCGGTCTGTTGAACCCGGATGGCCCGCGCGAAACGGCGGCATCGGTGTTCGAGTTGGCATATCTGTTAGAGCAACTTGCCTCCGGGGAGGTGATCGGGGAGAAGGGCAAAGGCGCGGCCGATGTCGGTGGCGTAGTAGAACAATTGCGGCAGCTGAGTTCGATCCACGAGGCTGCGCCGATCCTGAGGGCGGCCGCTGGCGGGGGGCAATTCATTGCAGTCGAGTCGCGCCATCGCCCGAAACTCCTCCTCGCGGAAAAGCTGTTCTCGAGCGGTTCGCCGGAGGGGTTTTTGTCTGACGACTATCGGGTCGAGAATGTCTCATCACTCGCTGCAGATCCGTACTCGATCGCGGTCACACGAGTGAGCGAATCGCGCCCTTTGCGCATGCACGTGTTGCCTCCAGCCTACATCCTTTCCGACGGGAACCTACCGATCTACGAGGCCGAGAGATCGGCGTCAGTGGTGGGTGCCGAAGCGCTCTGGCGCAGCGAGCACTTCCGCCTCGTGTCTGAGCCACGCGTCCCTGGTTTCTCGCTGACGACTCTGTTGAGGCAGGCCGGAGAACTCTCTGACTTGGAGGTGATGCTCCTGTTGGACAGCATCGAGACAGCCATTCTCGAAGCTCGCTCCGCAGGATCTGATCTCGCGAAAGTGCACCCGGACAATGTGCTGATTCACTTCGATGGTTGGGATTACGATGAGGCGGAGGCGCTGATGCGGCGACGCCCGATCACGGCTTGGCCTGAGTTCTCGGTCGTACTGCGCGCGCACCAGACCATGCGCGGTCTCACGACGATGACGCCGAATGCGAAGCAGCGTTTCGTGCAGGTTCGCGCGCAACTCGAGCATGGGGAAGCGGTGCCAAACCTCGGCGTCCTCGAACTCTACCTGCAACTGCACGATTCGGGGCGAGCTGAACAGGCGGAGGAACTGCTCGATCGCTTCGAGCAATCATGCAAGGCGGGCGTTGCGGCAGCTGCGGCGGCGGCCTTTATCGAGGACGAGGACGCATTCGAAGAAGAGGTGGTTTCACCGATCGCGATGCAAATTTCAGATGGGGCAACCTTGCCGGAAGAATCCGACGACGACCCCGAACTTTCGCCGCTCGGTGGAGGGGTGCTTTTTGGGCGAGAACAATTCGAAGACGATTATGAAGAGCCGCAAGACGCGGGGGGCGCGACTGGCGAGGTATCGGTGATGAGCCCGATCGCGCAGGCGATGGGAGTCGCGGGCGATGAATCGGAGGAGGAATGCGTGGGAGGCTTCGGTGAGATGCTAGGGGCGAAAGCCGAAGGCGATGACGGTGCCACAGAAGTTGGTCTGGGGAGTGGATGGCTCGGAGTCGGCATCGCCGGGGCCGATTCGATGGACGAGGAAGAGGTGGTCTCGCCATTTGGACGAAGCCCAGTCGACGGCGTCGGCGAGGACGAGGCGCTGCCTGAGCTGGAACCCGGTTCTGACTCGGCGGGTGGTACGCGCGGGGTGTTATTTTTTCTAGCTCTGGCAGTAGGTGCCATCGCGCTGGCAGCTGTGATCGCCCACCTCTCGGGTAAAGCTTTCTGGGTGAAATAGCGCCCTGTAAAAGTTTGTAAAACTTTCCATGGTAAGCTCACCCGTAGTTAGTTGGGTGCAAAATATTCGTGGTGCTTGATGCCTATGGCGAACGCGGCTAGTAAGAGCGCGATGCAAGCTTCAGGATTCCAGATGAACATGCTAAACCCCGCCCAGATGCAGGCGGTGAAGCAGATTCATGGTCCAGTGTTGATCCTCGCCGGTGCGGGGACGGGGAAGACTCGCGTGGTGACCTCGCGCATCGCTCACATGATCGATGAGGGCATTAAGCCAGACTCGATCCTCGCGGTGACTTTCACCAACAAGGCGGCGACGGA
>JBLHKE010000497.1:0-5963 GCA_047619485.1 Verrucomicrobiales bacterium
TCGCCGCGTGGGCAATCTCCCAGGCGCTTCCCTCCAACGGCAGTTTCTCCGACTCGAAACTGCCCAGTGATTGCTAAAAAAGTGGTATGATGACCCCGGTGTCGGGCGGGGTTGGAGGAGGGCAATGGACCGTCGGGGTGGTCATCGAGTTTGATTGCGCGCCCTGAGTGGTGTGGATGTGTTCAGAATACGGGCAGATTGACTCTCATGGAATGTTCTGGTTTTTCTCTGTTCCAGACTGTCGGGATTTGCTGCATTGGCAATTGATTCGGAGAGTTGGTAGTTCTAAGATCTCTACCTGATGAACTTCCGTCTGCTGCTGCTCTTCTGGAGCACAATGACATTCGCCCTCGCTGGCGCGGAGAATTCCCATACCGATCCAGGCTGTTTTTCATCTGGATCTGACTACTTTGCGGACGAACTCTGGGTGAAAGTTGGCGCGCGCACGTGTATCAAGTGCCACAAATCGGGCGGCGATGCGGAGGATAGTGAATTCATCCTCCTGGAGCCGGTAAGGGAAGGGGCGCTGGCACACAATCGCGAGGCGTTCACAAAAATGGCAACGGTGCGTGAAGAGGGGGGCGGAGCGAAGATGCTGCTGAAGGTGATCGGGGAGCTGGACCATGGTGGCGAGGAGGTTTTTGCCAAGGATTCGACGCGCTACCAAATCTTGGAGAGATTCGTGCGTCGAGTGAACGGCGAGGGACAAGATTGGGCTTCCGAGACGAGCGGGCGCCCGTTCTACGAGGGGGTTCAGATGATGGCTGGGCGCAAGCTGTTGCGGCGGCTGACTTTGCAGCTCGGCGCGCGTTTACCGAGGGCAGATGAATACGCGGCGGTCGAGGCGCGCGGTCTGGCTGGCGTTTCTGAGATGCTCGGCGGACTGATGAACGAGGAGGCGTTCTACGGCCGTCTCGCCGAGGGCTTCAATGATATTTTCCTGACGCCAGGGATCGACGACGTCGCCGAGAACGTGCTCTCCTACGAGCACTTCGAAAAAACCAGGCACTGGTATCAGAAGAGGGATTTCAGTCATATCGAGGACGAGCGGCAGCGCAAGGAAGCTGGGTGGGAACTTGCGCGCCACTACCGTGAGTCGATCCAGCGCGAACCGATGGAACTGGTTAAATACATCGTGCGCGAGGGGCGGCCGTTCAGCGAGATCATCACCGCGGATTACATCATGGTCTCGCCGTACAGCGCGCGCGGGTATGGTGTCTTCGAAGAGGTGAAGGACCGGTTCGAGAACCTTGACGATCGGTTCGAATACACCCCCGTAAGGCTGAAGGCGCTCAAGGGGCGCAGCGAGCGCTTGGATCAGGAGTCGCCGACCGGGTTCTATCCGCACGCGGGATTGATCAGCACCTTCCAGTATCTGAAGCGCTACCCGACCACGGAGACCAATCGCAACCGCCTGCGCGTGCGCATGTATTTCCAGCACTTCCTCGGCATCGACATCATGCAGCTAGCGCCTCGGGTAAACGATGCCGCGGCAATCACCGCTAAGTATGAAGTGCCGACGATGCAGGCGGCGGACTGTGTGGTTTGCCACAAGATCATCGATCCGGTCGCCGGCGTGTTTCAGGACTACTACGCACTCGATGGCAAGGGCGTGTTCCAACCGCGGAAGGATGGCTGGTTCACCGATATATTTCCTCCGGGGCATGACGGTGATGCCTTGCCCGAGACCGAGCGGTGGCGCGGTTTGCAGTGGCTCGCACAACGCACTGTGGCGGATCCTCGATTCGCGATCGCGATGGTTGAGCACGTCTGGTACATCCTTAGCGGCCGCAAGGCACTGCTGCCGCCAGAGGATATCGACCACCCGCTCTATGCGGCGCGCCAGCGAGCCTACGCAGAGCAACGCGGGCAGATAGAGCGCATTGCAAAGCAGTTCGCCACGGAAAAATTTGAACTGAAGGGAGTGTTCGAGGGGCTGGCTCTGTCGGAAATGTACCGTGCAGACGGGCTGGCGACCGCCTTGGAAGATCCGGCGCGGCTTGCTGAACTCGACGACCTCGGCGTTGTCCGGATCCTCGCCCCCGAACAGCTTGAGCGGAAGTTAGAGGCGATATTTGGCAAGGGCTGGGGGCGGCTGAACGAACAGTTCAACATTCTCTACGGCGGCATCGATTCCAAAGAAGTCACCGAACGAATCCCTGACCCGAGCGGTGCGATGGGGGCGATCCAGCGAATGATGGCCAACAGCGTCGCCTGCGACCAGGTGCCAAACGACTTTGCCAAACCTGCGGGCGAGCGCCTGCTATTTCCCGGAGTCGAGCCTGAGCTGCTGCCCATCGCCGAGAACGAAGCACGGATCCGTGCGGCGATCGTCCACCTCCACGATCGCTTGTTGGGTCGAGCCGATTTGCCTAATTCGGTTGAGGTGGACCGCAGCTACACGTTGTTTGCAGGAATCGTGAACGAGGCCAATGCTCGGAATAATTTTGAGAAGCTCGAGATCTATTCCTGCCGGGTCGAAGGCAAGGGTGAGAAACGGATCGAGGATCCGCACTATACGATGCGCGCCTGGCGTGCGGTGCTGACCTACCTCCTGCGGCAACACGAATTCTTGTATGAATAGAACCGCGACCATCTAGCTATCATGAGACGTGATTTTCTAAAACTCTGTGGCCTCGCCGGGCTGGGAGTGGCCGCGCCGCTTACCGGAATTGGAGCTTCGCGCAAAGAGCCCGAAGCCTACGATGGGCCATACTACGTCGTATTCAATGCTTCCGGCGGCTGGGACACGACCTACCTGATGGATCCGAAGGGGGGAGGCGAGATCAACCGTCTCTACACGCAGGGCGATATCTTGACCGAGGGCGCGATCACGTTTGCACCGAACGCTGCGCACATCGACAAGTCGAAACCTGGCGGCATGAGCAACGAGGATTTCTTCACGCGATACGGGAAAGAACTGCTGGTGTTCAACGGTCTCGACTACTCGGTCAATAACCACGCGCCGTGTTCACGTTACATGGCGACCGGCAAGCTCGACAGCTTGGCCTACCCGACCTTTGCCGCACTCGTGGCAGCGGCGCGAGGCTCCGAGTGTCCGCTCGCCTTCCTCACCTTCGGAAACTATTCGAATACTGGCAACGTCGTGCCGATGGCGCGCGTCCCGTACCTGTCGACGCTCGGCCGGATCGCCAACGCCGACTGCGTCGAGGGCAATCCGCGCAGCCCCTATCACGAAGACTTCGTCAATGACCGCATCGAGGCGGCGTTGAGGAACCAGAGCGATCTTCGTGCCACCCAGGCGCGCCTGCCAAGGGTTGAGCGTGCGCACAGCATGCTCTACGCGGCGCAACTGAATGCGAAGGCGCTACAGCGCGTGACGCCATTCATTCCCAAAGTGACTCCGAAGGGACGGCTGCAGGGGCAGGCAGAGATCGCCCTTGCCTCGTTCAAGGCTGGCGTGTGCGTGTCGGCGAACCTATCGATTGGTCAGTTCGACAGCCATGCGAACAACGACCGCGATCAGATGAATTTGATACCGGAGTTCCTCGGCGGCATCGACCATTTGTTGCGTCGAGCGGAGGAACTAGGCATCCGTAACAAGTTGGTGGTCATCATCCAGAGCGAGATGGGACGGACGCCAAATTACAATAAGGGCAATGGCAAAGACCACTGGTCGATCGGTTCGACCATGTTCCTCGGCGCCGGGATCAAGGGGAACCGCGTTATCGGCGCTACCGACGAAGGCCAGTTTTTGAAGCCGATCGATCCGGTGAGCCTTTCGCTCTCAGCGGATCCTGACAAAGGCTTACGTGTGCGCCCCGAGCATATCCACCAATCACTGCGCGAGTTTGCCGGCATCGCTGGCCACGAGGCGAGCGAGAGGTTTCCCTTCGTGATCCCAGAGGGCGAGCGCATGCAGAACTTTTTTGCCTAGTCCCTTCAACCTTCCACAGGTGATTTTTCGTCCTCGTTCAGGATGAATCGTGATAGGTTCATTTCGCGTATGCATTTGAAAAGCAAATTTCTGGTAATTGCGGTGATGAGCGTCATGGCTTTGAATCCGTTTTTATCCAATGCGGATGAGATTCAGCCCACCATTGCGTTCGAATCGCAGGCCAGGCAGTTTTTTAAAAGCAACTGCACCTCCTGCCATGGAGAGAAGAAGCAGAAAGCGGATGTGACGCTTCATGATATCGGGATGGATTTTGGGTCGGCTGAGGAGGGTCGGCGTTGGATGGCGGTTCTTAGCCAGCTCGAAAATGGCGAGATGCCGCCAGAGGAGAAACCACAGCCTAGCCATGCTGAGCGGGCTGGCATGATTGCCAAAATAAGAAGTCAGTTTCGGCTGGCGGGCAACCCGATCGAGTTGATTCGCTCGTCCCCCAAATTCGGCAACTATGTGAATCACGGAGAACTCTTTAGCGGTGCGCACACGGGGCCGTCGTTTTCGCGGCCACGGATCTGGCGCATCAGTCCATACATTGATGGTCAGAGCAGTCCTTTTGGTTTGTCGCAGGAAGAAGGCTTCAAGGATTACGCGCACATGTGGAGCATGGACAAACCCACCATCGAACTCCTTTTGGTGAAAGCTCGAACGGTGGTGGACAAACAGATCGGTCCGTCAGAAGCCGATCTGAAACTCCAGGATGAGATTTGGAAAAATCAAACCCTCAGCAAACGCCGCAATCTGCAGAATGAAATCAAGGCATTGGAGGAGTCCATCGCCAAGAGTCCTGAGAATGCCGGGTTCAAGAAAAAGTTGGCGACCCTGACGAAGCAACTCGAGAACAATGTAGCCACGGATTTTGATACGGATCGCAAGAGGCCTTCCAACAAGCTGCCCGGCTTGCAGAAAAATGTCTACTGGCGGATTGCTTACGGCGATGAGATGCCTCAGCAGTCCGACCTGGATGACGCGGTCATGCGCCAGTTGAAAACTGCCCTGCGACGCCAACCTTCCGCCGAGGACATCAGCAAAATGTCTGCGCGCCTCAAAGAGAGCATCGCTTCCTACGGCAACGAGACCGGCATGCAGTTGACGATGACCTCGATTCTGTTGATGCCCGAATCGATCTATCGGATGGAGATGGGGCTCGGGGAGGAGATGCCCGATGGTCGGCGCAAGTTGAACCAGACCGAGATCGCCTACGCCTTGGGTTATGCCCTCACGGATGCTGGGCCTGACAAGGAGATCATGAATGATCTGACCGGCGACAAGCTCGGTGACCCAGCTGTGATTAGAGGCCACGTGGAACGCATCTACGACAGCGCCATCACCGGCACGTCGAAAAGGAAGGGCAAGGCCGAACGGGTGCTGCGTTTCTTCCAAGAATATTTTGCCTACCAGGGAGCGACGGATGTTTTCAAAGATGGCTCGCGGCACCCGGGTCACAATCCCCGTCCCAGTGATCTGATCAAGGACACCGACCTCTTAATCATACACGTCCTCAAACAGGACAAGGAGGTGCTCAAGGAATTGCTCTCCACCGACATCGCCTACATTCGCCATGTGCCGGCGCGCCCGGGATGGGAAACTATTTCATCTTACAATGTGACCAAGAAAGCGGTTCGGGAGGAGAACCTGATCAGCGGTGAGAAGAATCAGAACAACCAACGTTATGTGATGCGACTCACCGGGCAGCGTGCCGGTATCCTCACGCAACCCAGCTGGCTGACGGCCCATTCAAGCAACTTCGACAACGATCCTGTGAAACGCGGCAAGTGGATCTACGAACACCTGTTGGGAGGCATCATCCCGGATCTGCCGATTACGGTGGATGCCGTCGTGCCGGAAGATCCTGACAAACCTCTCAGGGCTCGTCTCGAGAAAACCCGCGCTGATTACTGCATGAAATGCCACGCCAAAATGAACCCGCTGGGCATGGCCTTCGAGATGTTCGACGACGTTGGCCGTTTCCGCGAAAAGGAGTTGTTACGCGATAACAAAACGCTCGTGGAGGTGGACTCGAGCGGAGGCATTGCCAAAAGCGGCGTGCCTG
>JBLHKE010000498.1:0-5954 GCA_047619485.1 Verrucomicrobiales bacterium
AGCATCTCGGTGTGCGTCTTGTAGGCCTTGGCTCCGCACTTCTCTGCGAGTGTGTTGGCGTTTTTCTCAGAGACGTCTGCGACGGCGATCAGGTCGGCGCGCTTGCTCTGGATGAAGGCATCTGCGTAGGCCTGGGCGATGCCGCCGGCTCCGATGAGGCCGAAGTTGACGGGGTATGGGCTGAATGCGTTGGTTGTCATGGTTCGGTTCTGTTTGTGTTAGAGTTGCGAAGTTGCCCAGCGGATAGCGTCGGCGATGTAATCTATATGCTCGTCGGTGTATTTCTCGTTCCAGGGGAGCACTAGGACGCCCTTGAGGGCTTCGAGCGTGCCTGGGAATAGTTCGTCGGAGTAGTCGACGGCTTCCTCGCTTGCGAGGTTGAACGGGAATCGGCTGGTCCCGAGAGTTACCTGGTCGGCGAAGACCTTGCAGCGGAACGCTGGCTTCTGGATGTAGCGCGGCGCGGAGAAAATTCCCCACTCACGCAGGAGTGCGCCCATCCGAGGCGCGCCCTCTGGATGCTTTTCGGTGTCGATGTGCAGGCAGTATTTCCAGTAGGAGTGTTCGCTGTGGTCTTCGATCGCTGGGACGGAGATACCCGGGATATCGAAGATCATCCCACTGAGTTTTGCGGCGGTCGCACGGCGAGAATCGACGACACCCTGGAGTTTGTCGAGCTGCGCGAGGGCGACAGCCCCTTGAAGTTCGCACATGCGGTAGTTGAGCGCATTGAAGTAGTGATCCGGATTCTCGTCGCCGTAGCCCCATGCTTTGTTGACGAATAGGAAGCTCTGGCGGGCGTGTTCCGGGTTGTTGGTAACGACCAGGCCGCCTTCACCGGTGGTGATGTGTTTGCCCTGCTGCAATGAGAAGCAGCCGACGTCTCCGATGGTGCCGACCTGGCGGCCCTTGTATTCGCCGAGGAACGCCTGCGCGCAGTCTTCGACAACGATGATGTCGTGCTTGCGAGCGAGTTCCATGATCTCGTCCATCTCGCATGGGATTCCGAAGAGGTGGGTGACGATGATTCCTTTGGTGCGTGGCGTGATGCGTGCCTCGATGGTCTCGGCGGTGACGTTGTAGGTGTTGGGATCGACGTCGGCGAACACCGGGATGCCGCCTTGGAAAAGAATCGGGCTGAGCGCGCCCATGTCGGTGATCGAGGTGGTGATGACCTCATCGCCGGGCTCGAGGCCGAAGCAGGAGTAGGCGACGTGGAGCGCGCTGGTGCCTGACGAGGTGGCGTAGCAGAACTTGGCTCCGACCATGTCAGCGAACTTCGACTCCAGTGACTTGGTGAATTCACCCTTGGTGCTGGTGAGGGTTCCGCTGAGGATCGCCTTGCTGACCATGTCGATCTCCTCCTGTCCGAGTGTGCGGCCAGAACTGTCCTGGTCTGATGGCAGGCTGATTTGTTTGGCGGGCTTTTCGATGCTTGCGATTGCTTGGCTCATTTTCTTCTGCTGTTTTTAGGTGTTGCTTGTTTGGTCCTGGTGGCGGTGAATAGTCGTCCCCAGGTGGAAAATTTCTTCGAAGTAGCGTTTGTTCTGCATCGACAGGAAGCCGAGCGAGAGTAGCTGGATTGAGACGATCAGGAGGCCTCCGCTTAAGAAGAACACGCCGCCGTGATCGGCGTAGCTACTCTGGATCGTTGCCCATATCACTTCGAGAGCGCCTGCTGTGTTGGCTTCCAGCGCATGCAGGAAACAGTGGATGATGACTGCGATTCCAAGGCCGATCGAAGTTATGAAAAGCAGGAATCCTGGGATGAAGAAGAACAGGAATGGCCGGAAAACGAAACCGCTGAAAAGAATAGCGAGCGTCTGCCACGGAACGTTCAGGCTGGACTTGCGACTGTTGGCTGCTTCTTTGTCGTCTTCTTCCTCGTCGGTCGTGTCCCATTCGAGCTGAGCCGGGATCTCGGCGATCCGGGCGCGGAGAAGGATCGCCTTGTAGATGATCTCGGGGTTTACGTCCATGCCCTTGGACTTAAGATTAAGTCGCTGAAGAAACTCCACATCGTAGGCTCTCACCATGCCAGTGAAGGTGTGGATGTTCTCTGGCGAAACTTTGTTGAGGAATTTGTTGGAGTACTTACTGAGGACGCGGCGCAGCCAAGGGACGTTTTTGACGCTGCCGCCCTCCATGTAAGGGGAGGCGATGACGACGTGGCTCTGGGTCTCGCGGAGCTTGTTGAGCAGGCGTTCAATGTGATCGGGGGTGTAGCTGAGATCGATATCCAGCGTGACGCAATACTTGCCCTTGCAGTTGCGGAAGCCGGTCTTGAGGGCTTCGCAGAGCCCCATGTTGATCGGGTGATGGATGGCGGTGACCTCAGGGATTACCGCGGCGGCACGGTTGGCGATCTCGGCGGTCGCGTCCTTGCTGCCGTCGTTGACTAGGAGAATTTCCCAGCGGTAGTCGTGCTCCAATCCAGCCATGTAGTCGCAGAGCTTGGCGAGATTCACTTCGAGGAGGATTTCTTCGTTGTAGGCGGCAACGACGATGCTCACTAGCGGGCGATTATCACTTCGCGCTCTAGTCCCAGCGGCTTCGGCGGCCGGTGATTCTTTGAATCTCTCCTTTTGGCTAATTGACATCCTTTATAGAAACGCCTCTAAAGTATGGTAATATTTCATAAATACTAGTTATAATCAGGAAATGTTATAATTTCAATAAATAGCTGTATTTTTCGATAATATTCTCAGGGAATATTTTAAAATTGCGAATCGACCGTAACAGGGTGGGCGTGGGCAGATGTTCTCTGGGGCCGCGATGTCGCTGAGCTTCTTGGATTCCGTCCAGTTGGAGAGGTTGGGGACAGTGAAGACGGTGACGCAGGCGTGCACCATGCCGGGGCGGCTGCGGAGCTTGGTGGCTTGCACGATTTCTTCTCGGAGTGCGGTTTTGTTCTTTGACGAGTTCTGTTCTAGTCGTTGGTTGATGTGGGCGGACATTTGGACCGAGTCGTCGGTGGCGATTATTTCTTCTTTTTTGAGTAGGGCTTGCAAGCAGGGATGCTTGCGCCACGGTTTGCCTCTGGTTAAGTTGCACAAAATATCCCTTCCTGACGGGTCATCCTTGGATGGCGTCCTTGATGCGTTTTTGGAATATGCACTAGGAGAGGGGCTCGAACTCTATGGGCATCAGGAGGAGGCGATCCTCGAGGTGTTCGCCGGGAAGAACGTGATCTTGAATACGCCGACCGGTTCGGGGAAATCGCTGGTTGCCTTAGCGATGCAATACCGGGCTCTCTGCCTAGGCCGTCGGTCGTTTTACACGGTTCCTGTGAAGGCGCTGGCGAACGAGAAATTTCTCTCGTTGTGCCGGGTGTTTGGTTCGGAGGAAGTGGGGATGATGACGGGTGATGCGACGGTGAATCGTGAGGCTTCGATCATTTGTTGCACGGCTGAGATCCTTGCGAACTTAGCGCTGCGTGACGGTTCGTTCGCCGCGGTGGATGATGTGATCATGGACGAGTTCCACTACTATTCGGATCACTCGCGCGGTTCTGCCTGGCAGGTGCCGTTGTTGACCTTGCCCCAATCTCGCTTCTTGCTGATGTCGGCGACACTCGGCGATACCGAGTTGTTTGAGAAAGGGCTTACCGAATTGACGGGAGTGGACACCGCTCTGGTGAAATCGGAGGAACGTCCTGTGCCGCTGGAGTTCGAGTATCGGGAGACGCCGCTCGAGGAAACGATCTTGGAGTTAGTAGAGAAGAATCGTGCGCCGGTATACTTGGTGCATTTTACACAGCGTGCCTGCGCGGTTAGTTCGCAGAATCTTCTTTCCTCGAATTTCTGTTCGAAAGAGGAGAAGCGCGAGATCAGTGTGGCTCTGCAGGATGCGAATTTTCGCAGTCCTTACGGCAAAGAGGTGAACAAGCTGCTGCGGCATGGGATTGGGATTCACCACGCTGGTCTACTGCCAAAGTATCGGGTTCTGGTGGAAAAACTGACCCAGCGGGGACTTCTAAAAGTCATCTGTGGAACGGATACGCTGGGGGTCGGCGTGAATGTGCCGATCCGGACGGTGTTGTTCACGCAGCTTTGCAAATTCGATGGCAAAGGAACCCGGATCCTGACGGTGCGGGACTTTAAACAGATCTGTGGTCGGGCTGGTCGGCGCGGGTTTGACACGGTGGGCTATGTGGCTGCACAAGCGCCCGAGCACGTGATCGCTAACCTCAAGCTCGCGGCGAAGGCTTCGGGGCAGCAAGGGAAGAAGGGCAAGTTTGTGAAGAAGAAGGCGCCCGAGAGGGGCTTCATCGCCTGGGATGAGGAGACGTTTGTGAAGTTGCAGAGCTCGCCGCCTGAAAAACTGAGTTCGAGCTTCAAGATGCAGCACAGCCTGCTGTTGAACGTGCTCGGGCGGAATGGGGAGGATGGGTGTGCTGCCCTGAAACAGTTGATCGAGGACTCGCATGAGACACCGGCCGGGAAGTCGCGCCTCAAGCGTGAGGCGTTTGGGATGTTCCGCAACCTAGTGCGGGCGGATGTCCTTGAAATCATTCCGGTCGCAGAGCGGACCGGGCCGGTCAAGGTCGGGTTGCACGTCGATCTGCAGGAAGATTTTTCTCTGAACCATGCGCTGGGAATTTATTTGTTGGATACGATCCCGCTGTTGGATGCAGAGGCGGCTGACTACGCGCTGAACCTGATCTCACTGATCGAGGCGATCTTAGAGAACCCGATGGCGGTATTGCTGAAGCAGGTGGATGCGCTCAAGACTGAGTTGATGGCGGAGATGAAGCGTGATGGGGTCGAGTATGAGGAGAGGATCGAGCGGCTCGAGGAGGTCGAGTGGCCGAAGCCTGGATCGGATTTTATCTACTCGACCTTCAACGCGTTCATCGACCATCACCAGTGGGTGGGGGAGGACAGCATCAAGCCGAAGTGCATCGCGCGGGAGATTCTCGAGAGCTATTCTTCATTCGACGATTACGTCCGTACATACAAACTCGAACGCAGCGAGGGAGTGCTACTGCGGCATCTATCTGAGGTGTTCAAGGTGCTGGCGCAGACTGTGCCTTTGGGGGCTCGGACGGAGGAAGTCGAGGAGGCCGAACTGTTCTTCCTCGAGATGTTAAAAGGGGTGGATACCAGCTTGATCGAGGAATGGGAGCGGTTGCGCCATCCGGAAACCGTTGCCGATGCGGTTGAGATTGAGGTGCCTCGGGCGTTGCCACTGACACGAAATAAGGAAGCGTTCTTGCGGCTTGTGCGTCATGATGTGTTCGCTGTCCTCAAGCGCATGGCAGCACGTGATTGCGCAGAGTTTGAGGTGGAATTGGCGGAGTATCTTGAGGGGCACTCGGCGATCAGGTTGGATCCAGAAGCGCGCAACAAGCGTTGGACGATCGTGGAAGAGAAGGACGGGGAGTGGTTGGTTGAGCAGGTGCTGGTGGATCCAGATCAGTTGAACGACTGGGCGGTGATGTTCACGGTTGACTTGGCGGCGTCAGATCAGGCGGGCGAGGTCGTTATGCGGGTTTCGGGGGTCGATTTTCGAGAGTGACAGCGCGGTGGAATCGACGTAGCACGAGTTGCACTCCGTGGGATGCTACTCCGGCACCAACCACTCTCTCGCAATCTCTAGCCGTCCAAGTTCAAGTCTCTCTTGGGCATTCGGAACGATCCGAAAGCTAGAGCGTCCAAGGAGCCGCGCTGCGATCCACGGAGTGCAACTCCGTGCTACAGGCGTTTGCCTTCGACGAACTTGAGTGCCCGGCATTAGTTCTGCATCAGGCGCCAGGCGACACCTGCGGCGAAGGCAAGGATGCCGCAGACGATGACCAAGATGGCGGCACTCTTTAGCTCGCGCATCTTCTGTGCCTTTACCAGTTGCTCGAGCTGGCTGTCATTGTCGGCTGGCGCATCCGTATTGAATTTTGGAGAGGGGGCATCATCCTCATCCTCATCCTCATCCTCGTCCTCGTCCTCGTCTTCGTC
>JBLHKE010000499.1:0-5943 GCA_047619485.1 Verrucomicrobiales bacterium
GATCCCAGCCGGCAAGATCTTGCGACCACTCGACGCTCCAGCCGACATCTGGTCTGTCAGTGCGGCGGGTGTAGGTGATCGTCAGGAACTCGTCAGCGCCAATCGCATGCGTCCCGACCTGGGTGATCGGGGCGATGCTAGCATTCAGCGGGTCCGTCCCCGCCGCGTACTCAAGCAGGTTCACCACGCCATCAAAATCCGCGTCATCGAGCTCGCCGCTGCCCGGCGGGTTGCCGGGACCGAAAATCGCGTCGCGCCAAGTCCCGTAGCTCACGCCGGCATCGTCGACCCCCGGTGTCCCGCCGCCAGCACTCGGCACCCAGCTCGCAGCCAGTGCGTGGTCGGGGACGGAGTCCGGGTTTTGCAATGTTAGTGACGGACCGCTGCCGTCGGGCGAGGTTGGCCACGGGGAGATGTCATCGTAGACGAAGTCGCGGATCGGGTCGCCCGCTCCGAACGAGAGCTTCACTTGCTCGCCGCCGTTGTCGAGCTTGTCGGTCGATTGCCAAGCGCCGGCGATCGGCAATCCTGCGCCGTAGCGCAACTCGAATGCGGCGATGTCTTTGATCACCAGCACGATTTCCCCCGGTGCGATCGAAGTGATCGCCGCGCCAAGGAAGTCGAAATCGACGCCTTTGGTGAATCGCAAGTCTTGGAGGTCAAGTGTCACCGCGCCGACATTTTTCAGTTCGATGTATTCGAAGAAGTCGTCGTCATCGTAGCCGGCATTGATCTCGGCGGCGCTCGGATCGGTCGGGTGGTACATCACTTCTGTCACCACCAGCCCGGCGATGTAATCGGAGATGTCAGGCAGGGTCGAGGTGAACTC
Source organism: Verrucomicrobiales bacterium (assembly GCA_047619485.1). Classification (GTDB taxonomy): domain Bacteria; phylum Verrucomicrobiota; class Verrucomicrobiia; order Verrucomicrobiales; family DEV007; genus JBLHKE01. The sequence goes on from JBLHKE010000499.1 coordinate 830, forward strand.
GACCGGCGCCGACCAGTGGCTCCAGCGGCCGGTGGCGTCCTGGTGGCGGACGCGGGCGCGGTAGGTGAGGCCGGAGCGCACGGCGACAGTCGGAATATCGATCGCGTTGCTGAAGGTGCCCAATTCACCGGACTCCCAATCGGCTTCGATTTCGAGCTTGAACCGGTCGGTCGAGTCGTGCGCGGGCGCGGTGGCATCGGTGATCTGCGCGATGCGCCATTCCATCGCGCCGAAGCTGCCGTTGCCCTGCGGGTCGCCGAAGCTGCTGCTCTGGAACGACAGCGCGTTGGTGGGGAAATTAGCGCTGCCGGTGTAGGTGATTGTGGGAGTGTTAGGAATCTGCCCGCTCTCGCCGTTCTGACCCTGGATGACGTCGAGGTCATTCGCGCGCCCACCACCGCCGACGCCACCGCCGTCCCAGCTGCCACCCACGAAGGCGAAGTTTTTCATGTCTTGGACGTAGGCCGCGAGCGATGTCTTGCCTGGACCGTGCAGGCCGTTGTAGTTGCCGGCGTCTGCTGGCGTGTTCTTCCAACGCGACCCATCAGCGGCTTCGAGTGGCGCGATGAAGGACGCGATTTCGTCGATCAGCGGGTTGATCTGATCCGTCTGCCAGAGGAGGTCGCGGATCTCGCGTACCTCGTTGTAGTAGTCGGCCCACAGTTCAGGCGTGGTGCCACCATCGCTGCCGCCGCCGCTGGACGAGAACAGGGAGTTGTAGACGACATCGTGACCGGAGTTGTAAGTCGGCCCCCAGGTGGCGTCGGTGTCCCACGGGAGGATCCAGAGCTTGCCGTTGTTGTTGTTGGCGGACAGGTAGTCCGGTTCGAAGTAGTAGACCATGTTCTTGTTGGCGCTCGGCCAGTAGTCGTAATGACGGATGGCTTGCACCAGCGCATGCGAACGAGTCCACTTCTCCACGTCCACGTGTGCGCGGATGTAGTCGGCGGTGCTGTTGCCGCTGAGGCTGCCCTCGATGGTGTTGTGATCGCTGCCGTCGGTCGGGGCAAATGCTGCCTGGTAGCGCTGCTGCTGTTGCCAGTCCTGCGTCTGGTTGATGAGCTTGTAGAGGTTTCCTTTCTCCAAGTTGTGCTCCTCGAGGAAGCGCACGTCGTAGGTCTCCGTAATCAGGTAGATGCCGTGGAAATCGCCGTGGGATGGATCGGGGTTCTCGTCGGCACTGTCTATAACTCGCCACTGGAGCCATTGTGCATTGGCGGCGGGGACGCCGATTTTGTCGAACAGGTAGAAGTTGACCACCTCGTTGAGTCCATAGGTCAATGTTAGTCGGTTGCTGCTACACTTTCCGAGGGTCAGGGTGCGCCACTTCTGGTTGTAATTTTTGCCAAAGTGATCCCGCGCTTGGAGGAAGTCCCCCTCGTTGAAGCGGAAGCGCATCGAGCGCTTGCCGGCCGACTGGTAGCGGCCGTTGGCGCCGCGCAGCCGGAAGCGGATGTTGTCGTAGACCACGCCGTCGTAGACGATGGTGCCGCTCCAGTTGTAGAAGAAGCGCGCCTGACCGCCCTGTGGGATCTGGTCGCCGCCGCTGTAGGCGATGCACTCGCTGTAATCCTCGGGGCGCGTGATGAGGTGGTAGACCGGCAAGGTGTTCTCCATCACGTCGGCGTTGTTTCCCTCGTAGGCCGGAACGCCGTCGTAGACGAAGTAGGCGAAATTCAATCTAGCATCGTCCGAGTACGGTACTTGCACACTCATGTCGAGCCCGTCCTCGATCCGGATGCGGTAGCGCACCAGCGACCGATGCGCCTGCGCCGGGATGATGACCGAGTAGATGTCGTCGCCGGCCAGGGCGTCGCCGTCAGCGCCATTGTCATCCATGACGAGCGTGGTCCAGTTGGCTGCGTCGCTGTAGCTCGGGTTCTCTGGCCGATCGGTGTCGGTGGGAATGTTAGGCACCGGGTGCGGCAAATTGGCGGGAACATAGGCGCCCGCAGCGACCACCTGGTACTCGAGATTGACGGAGTGGATCCCATGCGGATCGGTGACCTTGGCCGTGATGACAACGGCGTCAGTCGCGGTGGGTTGCGTAGGGGTGTGATTGACCTTGCGGATGTTCGGCGGGGCGTTGTCGGCGAAGCTTGAGTTCTGTGCGCCCGGAGTCGGGTTGCCGGCGATGTCGTCGGGTGTCGGCGTTTTGACCTCGGCGTCTACCGAAAGATCGCTGCTGCCGAGAGAGGCGTTAATCGCGTGGATCGCCAGGGTGTTGGTGCCCTCGACGATGCCCGCGGCGGCGCTGTTGAGCAGCACTGTCTCCCACGAGCGCTCGTGGTCGCCTTGGTCGGTGAGCGAGTTATAATTCTTCGCGCCGCCGCTGACGAACTGCCGCGAGACCTCGTTGCCGTTGATGTAGGCAATACAACCATCGTCGATGTACAGACGCAGGGCAAGTTGCGCCGGGACGTCGTCGTCCGCCGTGGTGTCGGGGATGGTGAACTCGTGGCGCAGGTAGACCGTGCTGTAGCTGCCGCTCATGTCGGCCAGCACCGTGTTGTCGTCGCCATCGCCGTAGCCGATCGGCGTCTGCGCGGGACTCGTCCAAACGATGTTGTCGGCAGATTCGTCGTAGCTTTGCTCAGTCCAATTGCGGCCGCCGCCGTCGTTGGGCGGGTTGTTGGTCTGCCCTTTGCGGTAGTGCCACGCGCTGTCGGCGGCGGCGAGGTAGGTGACCGGATCCGGTGGAGGGCCACTCGACAGACCGGCCGAACGCCAGCTGCTGCCGAGCGAGTTGTCGAGCTCCGGATTGATGAGCTCGATCGACGGCCCGTTGCCATTCGCCGAGACCGGCCAGGGGAAACCGACCTTGTAGTCGACCTCGTCGACGATGTTGTCGTTGGCATCGCGCAGTCGGACGGTCTCGCCGTCCGAGTTGAGGCTGCCGAGATACGGACCGAGGGCGGTCGCGCCGAGCGTCGCCAGCAGGGTGGCGGGATCTTCCGCGATCACCAGGTAGCCGCCAGCGGGAATGGTCGTGCCGCCGGGGAAAACGAAATCGACCGCGCTGGTGAGACGCCAGGCGCTGAGGTCAGCTTCGGTAGCCGACGGGTTGTGCAGTTCGATAAACTCCTGCCTTACCGGATTCTCCGGCGGGTTGTAGTGGATCTCGTTGATCACCACGGCATCCGACACCGTGACGACCGTCAGCGTGAAGCTCTCCTGGTAGCTGAGGCCGCCGCCGTCGAGCGTGCGCAAGCGGATCGAGAAAGTGTTGCCGACCTGGCCGGTAAAGTTGGTCGCCGCGCGCAGTTGGTTGCCGACGATCGAAAACGACGCGTTGTCCGTGTCGCCCGCTCCGGCGACCAGGCTGTAGGTGTGCGTGTCACTAGCGTTCGCATCGTTGGTGAAGAGCGTGGCGACGAAGCTAGTGCTCAGCACATTCTCGCCGATGTTCGTCGTGCTGAGGGAGATGTCGGTCGGCGACGATGGCGGTGGGATGACATCGACCGTGATCATCGCTAGGGCGGAGTCGTATTTGCCGTCGAACACGGTGAACTCGATGGTGTCCGTCCCGAAGAACCCGTCGTTCGCGACATAGTGCAGTCCGGGGGTGACAATCCCGTTTGCTACATTCCCAATACTGAAAGAGACCGTCGGGTTTGGATGCATGTTAGGATCCGTGCCGTTAAAGTCGATTGGCAGTGGCGTCATGCCTACCGTCTGCAGCGACTGCGGTGTCGCGACGGGGATGCCGGGATCGACTGCGATATCGATGGTCGACTCGCGGCTGACCATCGCGCCACCGCTCTCGCTGGCGCGCAGGGTGTAGGTCCAAGTCTGCGCCACCCCAGCTGTGTCGACGATCGCTATCGGAAACGTGCCGATCGCGTTCGCAGTGCTGTGGATCACCGTGTCGCTCGTGTCGAGGATCTCGACCAGCAGCGTCCCCGTAACCAGATCGGGGTCGACGCCCCAGGCCAGAGTGGCGCTCTCGCCCTCAAATCTTGCGGGATGGGTCGTGGTGAAACTCTCGATCACCGGGCCGCCTGAAGTTCCGATCGGTGCGCCCGCCGCCGCGTTGATCGATGCATTGTCGACCGCCGTGCCGTTGTTGTCGCCGCCGGCGCGGTCACCGAGGTCGCCTTCGAAATCGAAATACGCCACCAGGTTCGCCTCAGTGCCGCTCAGTTCCTGTTCGAAGTCGCCAGCGATCTCGGCATGGCTGCGCGCCTTGTCCCAGATGCGCACCTCGTCGATGAGGCCGTCGAAATATTCCGCGCCGAGACGCGAGCCGATGCGGTGGTTGAGGTTGGCAACATTCACGGTGCCGCCAGTGTTGAAGGGCAGGCCGAGCGGGGCGCCGTTCCAGTACCACTGGTCATTGGCCCCATCGAACTTGACCGCGAAATGGTGCCAGCCATCTCCGTTGGGACCGCTCGTGTCAGAGCTGATATCACCGGTGGTCTGATCGTTGTCATTGCCCCAGAAGTAGTGGCGCGTGGTGCCGGCGCCTTTGAGGCGGAGACCGTTCGCCTGGTTGCTCGCCTGGTTTCCCCAGAAGGTGATCGTGCTGTCGCCGTGCACATCCGGATTCACCCAGGCTTCGATCGTGAAGGCCGAACTGCCGCTCGGGATGCCAGCACTCGGGAAGGTGACAAAGTCGCCGTTACCATCGAGATCGAGCGCGCCCGCATGGGCGGAGATGAGTGCGGCAAAGTAGCTAACCAAGCACGTGAGGGTTACACGGTGGGTCATGATGGGGATTGGGGGGTGGGACTGGACTGAGGGGCAAAAAAAGGGCGCCATCGGAAAACCCGTGACGCCAAAACTAAAGCGATGCACCGGGAGAAATCAACGCCGGCGACGCAGCATCAGCAAGGTGCCAAACACGCCGAGGATAGCTGCTGTCGGCTCAGGGATCGGGGCGTTAGCACCTGCGTCGATGATCGCGCCACCGTTGGCCACGCCGCTTTGATTGCCCCCGAGTGTCGCGCTATCATTGAGGCCGTTCTCAAAGTTGTAGTAGGCAATCAGCGCCTGATCCACTCCGGGAGCGTTCAGATCGATCGGCACGTTCCAGCCATCGGCGATGGTTGGCGCATCCAGCGCGGCCCCCCAGACGCTGATCTCGTCGATGAGGCCGTCGAAAAACTCGAAGC
>JBLHKE010000500.1:0-5930 GCA_047619485.1 Verrucomicrobiales bacterium
AGGAATTTTAGCCAGCACCAAGGCAGATTTCAGCGATGATAGCGGGCTATTTGAGTTGGAAGCTAACGCGGGTGATGGCCAAAATAACCAGCAGATTGTAGGAGTTATTTACTGACAAGCCCTAAGATGTGGTAGTCGAGCCCTCTGCCACGAGGAGGTGTCCATCTAAAAAGGCATCCTACGCGAGCCCCCCGAACTCCGATTTCACCAGACGGTCATGCGACCGTCACACAATGGTATCAATCGCGCGCGAACGTGATGCATGATCGAATTCACCCTGAACCTCGTTGTTGTCTCCTCAATCGTGTTCGTGATCGTCGCTTTTGCCGGCTGGATATTCTCCCTCCTCAGCCAGCAGTCCGTACATGTGAGGTGGTTCCTCCCCATCGTGACGATCTTGATTTGCACGTTCCTGTTCACCTCAGCGTTCGAGATCGACTGGCGCCTCTGGCAGGCCCTGTTCGGTCTGTTCCTAATATCGGTCTGGGTGGTTCATGGCTACCGCCGGTCTCCACGCTATGCGGGTAGGCCCTACTCCGGTGTCTGGTTGCGATCAGTCCTGATTTCGACGGTCTTTGTGGTCGGCTTCTTCGTCGTTGCCCTCCAACTGATGCCTTACCAGCACATGTGATAGGCTTCGCATCGCACGCCCGTGTGGCGTGCCTGAACTTCACTTGTGTGATGGACTGCTTCCCGGATAGAGCCGACCCCACAGATCCGGTCGAGCTCTGCTAGGAAGTCTCGCTCATGGCGCGATCGCGCTCTTCAAGACCCTACTGCTGTTGCCAGTCGTTACCGCGTATTCGAACCCCTTGCCTGTCCCGGCAGCGCCGTAGCGCCCCTGTTTGTCGATCGCGATAAAGTTGATGTACAGTTCCTCCGCCGGGGTCGGATCCATTTTTGCCACGCGCTTGATCGTCGCGATACACGCTTCCTCTGGGCTCATCCCGGCACGCATATTTTCCACGACCATGAAAGAGGCACAGAAGCGCATCACGTTTTCGCCGAGCCCGGTCGACCCGGCGGCGCCGACTTCATTGTCGACATAGAGCCCACTGCCAATGATCGGGGAATCGCCGACGCGGCCGGGCAGCTTGTAACCGTAGCCGCTGGTTGAGCAGCCACCGGCGAGGTTGCCATCAGTACCCAGTCCGACCAGCGCGATGGTGTCGTGGTTGTCGGCGGGGTGGTTTTCCTCGCGCCACTTGCGCCAGGCCTCGAGGCGTTTCTCAGTAAGAAGCTCCGCAGGTTCGAGACCCTGTTGCAGGGCGAACTTCTTCGCACCATCACCGACGAGCAACACGTGCGGCGTCTTCTCCATTACCCGCCGCGCGGCAGTGATCGGGTGGGCAATCCCCTCGATGGCGGCGACGCTGCCGCAGCGGTGCTCGGGTCCGTCCATGATGCAGGCGTCGAGCTGCACCACGCCTTCGGCGTTCGGGATTCCGCCGATGCCGACCGAGGTATTGTCCGCATCGCTCTCGGTGAGACGGATGCCTTGCTCGACCGCATCGAGAAGCGAGCTTCCCGATTTGAGGGTCGCCAATGCCTTTTCATTGGCAGGCTTCCCGAATGGCCAAGTCGAAACGAACAACGGTGCCTTACCGGCTGCCGGTTCGGCGTAGGCCTTTGTCGTCGTGGCTGCAGCACCAATGCCGGCGGCGAGCGAAACAAAGGAGCGGCGAGTGAGTTTGGGGCGCTTTTTCATGTGCCCAATGTAGAGCGACTCTGCCAGTTTTGAAAACTACTTGTCTCAGCCGAGAGTGGTTGAGAATCGATCCGACAGGTTTTGGCCGGAGCCGCAAGGCGATTCAAAGCTGCATCTATTTTGAGGAGCGCACCAGCTGCTTCTTGTGAGCCTGCAGCGCAGGCCAAGTGAGTGTGCCATCACCATTGGCATCCGCTTTCGGGTTCTTCTTGAAGAACTTCGCCTTCCAACCCTCGGCGTTTTCCTTCGGCCTGGGGATCGATTTGGGGATGCGATCTTGGAGCTACTTGCGGTAGATCGCTAGCTGGTAGGCAAAATTCGGATCACCCGCCAGATTCGTCCACTCGTGCGCGTCCGTGGCGCAGTGATAGAGTTCCTCCTTACCGTTCTCGTAGCGGATGTAGCGCCAGTCTTTGCTGCGTAGGCTATAGTTCTATCACTGGTGAAGACGACGATGGTATTGTTTTTGAGCGACGACTGGTCAAGCGTTTCGAGGATATCGCCGATGAGGTCGTCGACCGAAGACACGCTTCCGAGGTAGGCCTAGATGAATTTCTTCAGCACTAGCTCGCGATCGCCGCTGCGATCATCCTCGGCAGACTCGATCGTATGTTTAAAAGTATCAGCGGCGTCATCGATTTTGAGGTTCGGCAACTAGATCGAGTCGAGCGAGAAGCGATCGAAGTATTTCTGCGGCACGCTGAGCGGCGTGTGTGGGCGGATGAAACCACCCCCCATGAAGTCATCTTGCCAGTACCGAGGGACACGTATCCGTTCCTGCGGAAATGATCCATCATGGTGCGCGAGTTCTTCAGGATGATGTTGGCGTTGCAGTTCTCGAACCCGTAACACTGCGAGGTGTGCGGGGAGGAGTGCTTTGGAGATCATCGTTGTGCGCGGAAACCCTACCGCAATCGATCGAATCAAACCGAGAAATTTCTGAAGTCCCGATCGCTATCGCCGCCACGTGTGCCTCACGATTTGCACTAGTTCGATCCACGGCTTGCCACCATCCGGCTCAACCCATTTCAACTCAACCACCGGGCGGTATCCGGTGCTCCACCTGTACTTTGCCATTATCTTTTCCGCAGCGGGATTGTCCTTCCGCAAAAATACATACGTATCAAGAAATGGCGCGACTGGAGATTGAACTCGGAATGCGTAAAGAAGATTTATATCAGGCATGTATTCATTTCCGAAGTAATGGCTACGCCGCAGCTGAGCTAGGAAATTACCGCCGCGGCTGCCGGGTTCTTGGATGAATTTTTCGATATCCATATCGAGAAATTGGGTGAACGCGACCCAGTCCACCTTGTAGCCGGACTCGGTCTCCTCGACCGAAACCGGTATCCGACGCAGGTTCGCGGTGACCCAATACATGTAAGCCTTCAGATTAGTCTCCGGAATCAGCCCACTTGAATCAAACGTCATTTCAGACACCACAATCGGCTCGCGCACACCATCCTTGTAGTGAGCTCGAAGCGCTGGCTCGATCTCTTCGACATCGGCTACCAGCGGCAGCAACTCGTCGATCGTTTTCGCTTTGAGAAATGCCTCCAAGGTCTGCTTCGAACCGAGATCGTTTTTAAACTGCCGCTTCGGCTTGCTGACGATGCCATCTAGGACAGCATCTGCCTCTTGGATCAACTTGCCGAGCGCTCGGATGACCTCGTCGTCGCTCAACTTCGGACCCTTCTTGAAAATCTCTTTCTCTAGAGAAGCGCTCCGATCCGCTGCCGGTTTGCGCCCAGCGCGCGCCCACTTGCCCCAGACGCGGAGGTATTCCGGGATTCGGGTCTCTCCATTGCCATCGATGTCCAAGGCAGCAAAGACCTGTGTCGCACGTTCTTCGCTCCGGAGTCGGTCGCTTGCGTGGCTCGTAAACTCAGCCTTCTGGATCGCGCCGTCTTTGTCATCGTCCATCGCCTGCATGATGGCCTTGCCTTCATCCGTGATGATCCGGTTCAGGACGTATTCGCCCCTAGTCACAAAGCCATCTCCATCGTTGTCGGCCGCGCCAAAGATCCCTCTCCGCGCCTGCTCGCTCATGTACAACCCCTTCTCGATAAATTCTACTTTCGAATGGCTTCCGTCGCGATCGAGGTCGCCAAAATCAAAGTGCCGGGAATAGTCAGCCAGCTGCTCTGCTGTGACTCCCTTCTCCATTTTTGCACCCAGCCGTTTCAGGATCACTTTGCCAGATCCGTCGCTCTCTGCGCTAGAGACTGCGGTCGATAAGACGGCGAAAAGAACCAAAATCAGAAAAGATCGAACCATCATGTAATGAAACGCAAGAAACAGCCAAACGAAAGCGGAATGTCGGCTACCTCCGGCGTCCACATCCACTCTCGCAATCACTGCAGTTGTGGCTCACGATTGTCCGGATGATTTCCAACTTCAAATTCACTACGCTCAGTTTCGCCGCCTTTCTATTCCTCACAGTCGCCGCTAGATCAGAAGACGACAAGACCTTGCGAGTCTTCATCTTCGCCGGTCAGTCGAACATGGTCGGCTCCGACTCGAAGGTAGATGATATCAAACGATTCCCACCCTTCGCTGGACTAGAGAAGCCACAGCCAGCAGTGAAGTTTTCCTACAAGATCGGCCGTGAGAAAAAGCTCGAGTCGCCCGGTTGGATCGACCTGCAAGCGGTGGACAAAGTCGTCGGCCCCGAATTGAGTTTTGCCCGCAAGGTGACCCAGAACACGACAGCACCGATAGCGATCATCAAGTGCGCTGCAGGAGGCACCCATCTCGGCGGCGATTGGAATCCGGACGAGCCCGAAGGCTTTGAGATGTATCCGCTCGCCCTAGATCTGATCCGCAGCTCGCTCGCGGAGTTGGACAAGCAGAAGATCCCCTATCGCATCGAGGGATTTATGTGGCACCAGGGAGAGAACGACATGTTCAACGAGGGATACATGGCCGACTACGGCAAGAATTTGAAGAACTTCTTGGCCTGCTGGCGACGCGATCTTAAAATGCCACAATTAAAATTCTACATCGGCGAGCTGTGCACGAAGACGATTTGGGGAATGGATCTGCGACCGCGGATGTATGCCATCAGCATCGGGCAGAAGATGGTAACCGACGCTGATCCGCTCGCGGAATATATCCCTACATCACACGTTGGTGTCGAGATCGGTGGCGGTGTCGGTCTTCACTACCACTACGGCACGCTCGGACAGCTCGAGCACGGTGTGAACTACGCCGACGCCTATCTGCGAAGCATCGGCAAGCAGCAGATCGATCCACGTCCGTTGGAGAAGTGGCCTTACAAGGATGGCAGCAAAGTTAAACTGTTCGTCCTCGCGGGACACCGCAACATGGAAGGTGAACGTGCGTTTGTGCAGGAGGCCGGGGGCGGATTGCTGAAGGACAAACCGTCGATCGCTTACAAATACAGCCTCGGTGGCGGCTACAAGATCTCGGAAGGATGGGAGCCTCTGGGACCTGCCGGCTACTACGACACCTTCGGTCCGGAATTGAGTTTCGCAAGCAAGCTGCAAGGCGAAGGAGATATCGCGATCGCGAAATTCACCCACAGTGGATCACAAATGAACGACTGGACACCGGAAGGCAGCATGGCCAAGTCGCGTCACCTCTATCCGAAGTTTATCGCTTTCGTAAGAGATTCGATCAGAGAAATTCGCGAACGAGGCCATCAGGTCGAGCTGGCGGGGATTTTTTACCACGTCGGCGAGAACGACATGTCGATGCCGCCCTATCGGAATGAGGCTCCGCAGTGGTTGCAGTCGACGGTGGAGCAGAGTCGCAAGGATTTGAAACGGCCGGGGCTCCGCTGGTTCGTCAGCCAGCAGCCGCCGACCGACGACAAGCGCGTCAATGAAATCGATGTCACGGCTGGGATCGAAGCAATCGCCGCCGCTGACAAAAATTTGATCCACATCAAAGCCTTCGACCTACCTGATCAGGAGAAGAAACTCGTGTTAGATACAGCAGCCGTCGTCCGCCTCGGCGAGCTGCTGGCGGAGAGTTATCTTGCTCAGCCAAAACCGGCCGAGAATGTGCGTAAGAAAAAGAAGCCTGCCCTCCCAGAAGGCGTCAATATCATCAAGGATCTCGAATACGCCAAACCCGGCGGCAAACCGCTGCGGCTCGATCTTTACCTCCCAGAGAAAGCACCAGACTCCCCGCTCCCAGTCATCGTCTGGGTGCACGGCGGAGGTTGGTTGAACGGTAGCAAAGACAATGCCAAGAA
>JBLHKE010000501.1:0-5928 GCA_047619485.1 Verrucomicrobiales bacterium
AGTTAGGAGATCACCTTCTACCGGAGGAATCTAGCGGCGGCGGAAAAGCATGCCGTCGTGGCGAAGGGAAGGGCAATGGACACGCTGTATTTCATGGATTTCCTAGAGGTAGCTTAGCGTGGGTGCCGGATTCATACCAAGACAATTCTGAGCTTCCGGGAGTGGCAAATCGCCTTGCGGCACGCTCTGGGCATCGCAGTTTGCCAGCATGAAATCTGCCCGTGCCACTGTCTGCTTGCTGTGCCTGCTGGTGGCTCTGGCAGGAGCGAAGCTTCCAACCGGAACCTACGGAATCAATGAACTCGATGAGGCGAGGGTAGAGGCGCTCAAGCGGGGCAGGGCGGTGGCCTTCCTCGTCTCCGAACCCGAGTCGAAATACAGCAAGACGCAGGAGGCGACGACTCTGGCGATCAAGGAACTGCGCAGCTACGCAGTGGTCGTGTTTCTTGTTTCGAAAAAAGTTGGAGAGCTCGTGATGCCGCCGCCCGTCGTCACTGGCCTGCGCGGACCGATTGGTATGTTTGATCCGCGTATCGTCCTGAAGTCGGCAGACCTCACCGAGACTTTCGAGACGATCGGCAATGAGAAACTCGTTGGGGGCGCGGCGCGCGATACCTATAGCGAATTGACGAAGTCGATGGGCAAGAGACTCGACGGCTGGGAATCGAGCGGAAACCCACCGGCTGAAGAGCTGACCTGGATGAGGGGCAACGAACGTCACTACCGCGGTCGCTACCTCGAGGTGAAAGACGGTGAACTAACCGTCGAGACCGTTGCGGGAAAATCGTATAGCTTTCCGCTCCAGCGTTTGGGTAAGAAGAGTCAGGCGAGAGCGCAGCAGTTGTTTGACGCCGGGGATTGAGCTGGGAGATACCCTAGCCTTCTGCATCAGCGTCGCCCTGCGTGACGCGAGGCGGAAGCGCTCAGGAATCCCCATTCCGCAGCCGACGTCGGTCTGGGTCGGATACAATTCTGTCTTCGTGAAATGAAGCGCGCGTCACGCCGCCTGAGCTAGTGTTTCCCGCGTTGACATTCCTGAGGCAGCTTCCAGCGTTGGGATGTTTCTCATGCGCATTCTTAGGGTTTGTCAGTAAATAACTCCTACAATCTACAGGTTATTTTGGCCATCACCCGCGTTAGCTTCCAATTCAAATAGCCCGCTATAATCGCTGGAATCTGCCTTGGTGCTGGCTAAAATTCCTGCGCATCTTTGTATGACTTATTTCCTGACAACCCCTTAGTTTCAAATCGACACATCTCCTCCTCGCGCTGATAAGCCTCCTTCTCCTACCGGGCTGGAGGGTCTGGAGCCTGGCTGGAAACCGGCTCTGCCGTCCTCGGCGGGATGGGGCGTGGCGGACAGAAAGCTGATGTCGGGGCAGGCTTGAAAGAGGCGCTGCGCGTCGGCACCGAAACCGTGGTCGGCCAACTCGGCAAGACCGGCGGGTTCAACCTCGACCCCTCCATCCGCATCCCATTGCCACGACGGCTGAACACGATGCGCGGCTGGCTGGAAAAATTCGGCATGGGCAATAGCTTCAATGATCTCGAAACCCGTCTCAACCGTGCGGCGGAGGCGGCAACGCCGAGAGCGAAGAGCATCTTCTGGCAGTCGATCCGCGAGATGACGCTCAGCGATGCGATGGGCATCTTCAACGGTCCGCAAGATGCCGCGACCCAATACTTCAGGGGCAAGATGAGCCCGCGCCTCCAGGCGGAGATGAGCCCGGTGATCGCGACTAGCCTATCGCGTGTCGGTGCGATCCAGAAGTACGACGAGATCGTCTCGCGCTACGATGGCATCCCGGGTGCGCCGAAGCTGGCTCTCGACCTAAAGAATGAACTGGCGAAGCACACCTTGAACGGCGCGCTGGATGGAATTTTCCTCTACCTCGCGAAAGAAGAAGCCGCGATCCGCCAGAACCCGGCCAAACGTACCACCGAACTGCTGCGTGCCGTGTTTGGTAACAGGTAGGGGGCTCCTACTCTGGTTGCTGGTCGATCCCTAACTCCTTCTTCAGGATCAGATCGAGGTCTGCCGTGCTCGGCCGCAAGCATTCAGACCTGCCGACTTTCACGATCTGAGCCTTCTCCGCCGTCTGCCCGATCGCGATGAAAATATCTCTGCCGATCGGAAGACCTGAATACTTCGTCGCCGATACTTTTCCCAGGAACCGGCCGTCGCCGCCCTCGCTCGTCGTTAGCTCCTCTGACTGCGAGGTGAACGCGTCGAAGTTGGAGCTGACCGCAGCTTCGATGTAGTCCTGGATTTCGAGGGGTGCCATTGGTTGCGTCATGATGCCCAAGGAAGAGCCTGTTCGGGTCAAGCGCAAGTGCTCCAGATAGTGGGCAGATCAAATCCCAAATTGGTTCATCTTAAGAGCCTGTCGGGCTAGGTGATGATGGCTCGGAAGGCGAGGACGATCAAGAGGACTCCGAAAGTGGCGTTGATCGGTGATTCCCAGCGGAGGAATTGGCGCTTGGCGTGGCGCGTCTGGAGTAGGCGTGCGAATATCAACCAGACGATGAGGCCTTCGATGACGAGGATGGTCCCATAGGTGAGCCGCTCGATGGCGCTCGATTCGGCGCCGAGAAACATCAGCAGGATCGAGGAGATGATAATGACCACTTTGGGGTTAAGGAGGTTGGTGAGGAGTCCCTGGGAGAAGGCGCTCGCGTCGCTGAGCTGTCTGCTATCGACGGCCTCTTGTGGCTGGTCGTTGGCGTGGTTCTTCTTCAATGAGAGCAATAGCCTTACTCCAAGATAGCTGAGGTAGAGGGCGCCGCCGTACTTCAGCGCTAGGTAGGTCGGACCGTCTTGCCTGATGACGAACGCTAGCCCGGTGAGGGCGATGGTGGTGTGGATGACGATGCCGGTGATGATGCCGACGATGGTGAAGATGGCGGCGCGCAGGTCGTGGTTGAAGGAGTTCTTCAAGATGAGTAGCATGTCCGGGCCGGGCGAGAGCTGGCCGACGAGCATCAGGCAGGCGAAGTAGAAGTAGTCGAGCATCGCCAGATCAAGGGCTAGCGTTGTGCCAATGCTAGTGCGCCGAGGATGCCGGCGCGATCCCCGAGGCCGGGGGGGGCGATCTCTGGCGGTTCGAGGTAGCCGTTCAGCTGGAGGGAGAGTGCTTCACAAATCAGCGGAAAGAGTTGCGCCTGGTTCATCACGCCACCGCCGAGTATGATCTTCTGTGGGGAAAGTGTTAGGGAGAGGTTGGTGAGCGCCAGCGCCAAGTAGTGCGCCTCGAGATCCCACGCCTCGTGGTCGGGGGACAACTGGCGGGCTGGCTTCCCCCAGCGCTCAGCGATGGCTGGGCCAGCAGCGAGGCCTTCCAGGCAGTCATGGTGGAATGGGCAGTGGCCGGCGTAGGGATCCCTCCCGAAGTCGTGCGGGATTTTGAGGTGTCCGATCTCTGGGTGGAGGGCGCCGTGCAGGATTCGTCCGTCGACGATGGCTCCGCCACCGATCCCCGTTCCAACGGTGAGGTAGAGGAAGGTGTGGATGTCTTGCGCCGCTCCCCATTTCCCCTCCCCGAAGGCGGCGGCATTGACGTCGGTGTCGAAGTGGATCGGGATCTTGGTGCCGAATTTTGCTCTCAGAGGAGTCAGGAAGTCGGCGCCCTCCCAGCCTGGCTTTGGCGTTTTTAGGATCCGTCCATAGCTCTCGGGCTGGTGAGGGTTGATTCCCGCTGGCCCGAAGGTGCCAATACCGATGGCTTCGAGTTCGCCCTGCGCGCCGAGGAAGTCGACGATTTTGGCGAGGGTCGATTCGGGATCCTCCGTGGGGAAGCGGACTTCCTCTAGGTCATCGGGACCGCTGCCTGCCGCGCAGACGATCTTCGTCCCGCCCGCTTCGATGGCACCGACACGTCTTGCCATCTCTACGAGGCGACTGGCTGTGCCGCGTCGGAGTCGCGCAGTCCGAGGTTGGCGTAGATCTCGCGCGTGGCGTCGCTCTGGTTGAGAGTGTAGAAATGGATGCCGCTGACGCTGTTGTCGAGCAGGTCGGCGCATTGCTCGGAGGCGTAGTGGATGCCGACCCGGCGCACGGCTTCGGGGTCATCGCCACAGCGTGCGATCTGTTTGAGGAGCTTGGCGGGGTAGCGCGCGCCGGCGGCGAGTTCGGCCATGCGGCGCATGCCGCCTGCTGAAGTGATCGGCATGACCCCGGCGGTGATCGGAACGTTGATCCCGGCTAGCTGGCACCGGTCACGGAAGTCGTAGAAGTCGTGGTTGCTGAAGAACAACTGGGTGCAGATGTAGTCGGCACCGGCGTCGACCTTGGCTTTGAGGTAGTCCATTTCCAGCATCCGGTTGGGCGTGCCCGGGTGGCCTTCGGGGAAGCCCGCCACACCTATCCCGAAACCACGTTTATCCGGGTGGCCGCTGAATTTTTTGATGAAGGCGACGAGATCGGCCGCCTGCTGGAAAGCGTCGTCTGCTTTTTTGTAGTTGGTGAGGTCGCGTGGAGGATCGCCACCGAGGGCGAGGATGTTGCTGACGCCTGCGTCGGCGTAGCGCTCGAGGATCTGCTGGATGTCCGCCTCGCTGTGACACACGCAGGTGAGGTGCGGCACTGGAGGGATCGGCGTGCTCTCTTTAATGCGCACGACGAGGTCATGGGTCAGGTCTCGGGTGGTGCCACCCGCGCCGTAGGTGACGCTGACGAAGCTTGGCTTGTAAGGCTCGAGCTCTCTAATCGCGCCGTAGAGTTTCTCCGAAGCGGCCTTGGTTTTGGGTGGAAAAAACTCGAACGAGAGGGTGGTCGAATGCTTGGAAAATATGTCGTCGATGTGCATGTGTCGACGGAGTTTCTACGGTGGGGCGTGCCCTTAAGCAAGCAACGGTTGGATCACTCGCTTGCGGATCAGGTAGACGAAGAGCGCGCAGGAGAACAACGCGCTGGTAAGGTAGCAGGTCAGTTGCACGGTCTGTGTCACGATCAGCGGCAGCGACTTGTCTGGGTAAAGTCTGGAGCCGTAGAGCATGTTCTTGGTCGTGAATGCGTAGATCCCCGTGGCAATTGAGGCGAGCTCGGCGGCGATGATCACGCAGATCACCCCGCGCAGCACCTGTCGCCATCCGAGAGGTGGCCACTTTTTCGGCAGAGCGAGGCTGATGAAAGCCGCGACACAGCCGAGGGCGAGCGCCGGCAGAGGGGCGGAGCAGAAGGCGTAGGCGGCGGCGAGTAGCAGCGGGTTTTTGATCCCCCAGAGCGGGTCGTGGTAGATTGTGAAATGCTCGGGGGCGATGCGCACGATGTACTGGTCGTGCAGGATCGCGTAGATCGTCACCAGCAGGTAGGTGCCGATGATGATGGTGTAAAAATCTCGGCGGCTACCCTGGGCTTTGAGCACGTTCACTCCTTCGCAGGTCTGCGCGCAGCAGCGTCTTCGATGATGCGTTTGGCGATGTCTTGGACGAGCTCCGATGGGAGGGCGAAGGTCGTGACGCGATCGGCGCGCGCGATGTTGAGGCCGACGGCGTTGCCCTCTAGGTCGACCAGCGGGCCGCCCATGGCGTCGGGCGCTAGCGGCAGTTCGTGTTGCAGGGCGTCGCTGAACCCGGCTTTGCGCACGGAGGTCTTGCCGCTCATCTGCTGATTGCGGTCGAACATGTCGAAGATCTTCGAGCGACTGCCGAGGATGAGTTCGATGGGGATCCTCTCGGCGCCGCGCTGAATGGTGAGGCGGACTGTCTCGCCAGGATCGAGGTCGCCGATCAGCCGGCTGAGCTGGCGGCGCGAGCGGATCTCGCGATCCTCGATCTCGACGATGAGGTCGTCCGGCTTGATCCCGGCGCGGCGGGCGGGGCTGTTCGGCCGCACGTCGAGGATCCCGACTCCGATCTCGTCGGCGTCGTCGTTGTTGTCGAGCCCGACCCCGAGCACGCCCCCGCGGCGGTCGATCTGGCGGCGGTTGG
>JBLHKE010000502.1:0-5920 GCA_047619485.1 Verrucomicrobiales bacterium
GACAAGCTCGGCGATTTCAAGCCGGAGATCGTCGTCGAAGATTCTGGAGTCGTCGAGATCGATCCGCGTGACGACGCCGCCATCGAAGAGTTGAACGCACGCGGAGCTGCCGCGCTGGTGACGGTGGCGGATGGCACTGGGCTGCCAGTCATCGCAGCGTTCCGCTTGCTGGCGGCGAGGCTGGACGCGCGGCATCCGATTTTGCTGAAGGATTCTCTGACCGTCTCCAAAGATCCTGAAAAACCGTTTCTCGGCACGCTGCTCGAGGCAAGCATGAATATCGGTTCGCTGATCTGCGATGGGATTGGCGATGGCATTTTGATCCAAGGGGAAGAGGCGCCCGGGCAGTCGCTGCGGCTCGCTTACAATATTCTCCAGGCCTCTGGCGCGCGTATTTTCAAAACCGACTACGTCGCCTGCCCGAGCTGTGGGCGCACGCTGTTCAACCTGCAGGATACCACCGCGAAGATCCGCGCGGCAACCGGGCACCTCAAAGGTGTGCGTATTGCCGTGATGGGATGTATCGTCAATGGTCCGGGGGAGATGGCCGATGCTGATTTCGGCTACGTGGGCGGAGCGCCGGCGAAGATTAACCTGTATGTCGGTAAAGAGGCTGTGAAATTCAATATTCCCCAATCAGAGGCCGTCGATCGGCTGGTCGATCTGATCCGCGAGCACGGGAAATGGGTCGACGCACCGGATCCTGTCCCATCCTAGTCAGATATTGTCACACAAGAGACTTTGCGCATTTTGCGCATGGGTCGACAGTACGCGCCGCGTTAAACTCGACTGTGTTTCTATGACAATTTCCCCGACACCACCGAATGGATAAACATCTCCTCGATGGTAGGCCATTCAGAGCCAAAGAGATAAGTTGGCTCTCGTTCAATAGCCGCGTCCTCGAAGAGGCCGAGGATCGCTCTGTGCCGCTGATGGAGCGCTTGCGTTTCCTCGGCATCTATTCCTCGAATCTGGACGAATTTTTCCGGGTGAGAGTGGCGACCCTGAAGCGTCTGGCGCGCCTTGGCAAGCAGGTGAAAAACCTCAACATCCCAGACCCAGCCGAAACGCTATTCGAAGTTCACGAAATTTTGGTGAAGGAGGCGATCCACTTCAACAAGGCTTACGAGGCGGTACTCGAGGAACTCGCCAAGGAGGGGATTGAGGTTGTCGATGAACTCTCGGTGCCGCTCGAGCAACGCGAGGACCTGATGGAATACTTCCTTTCCAAGGTGCGCCCGCACCTGATGCCGATCCTATTGAAGGGCAGTTCGGATCTTTCCAACCTTCGAGACCACCCGATGTATCTGGCGGTAGAGATGAAGAAAAAATCTGGGACTGGCCGACGCGGTCACGCGCTGGTCGAGATCATTGGGGATCTGCCGCGCTTCTACGTCCTCCCTGAGATCAAAAAGAAAAAGAAGACACGGGTGCGGCAGGTGATGTACCTGGACGACATCATCCGCTTCGGGCTGCCAACTCTGTTCGAGACGCTGCCATACGAGGTCTTCGACGCCTACGCGATCAAGTTCACGCGCGATTCCGAACTCGAGTTCGATGATGATTTCACCGAGAGCATTCTGGAGCGGATGAGCGAAGGCTTGCGCGCCCGCGTGATGGGCAGCCCGGTGCGGATGAACTACGATGCGAAGATCCCGCAGCCGTTCCTGAATCTCCTGCGGCAGAAATTGAAGTTTTCGCAGCTCGATTCCCTCTATCCCGGCGCCCGCTACCACAACCGCAAGTTGCTCATGAACTTTCCCACGCTCGGGCGCAGCGACCTTTGCTTCCGGGGCGAACGGCCGGTGCCCCACGCGCAACTCGAGGGTGGCGCGAAGAAGCGGGGGATGTTCAAACAGTTACAGAAGAGGGATTCGCTGCTGCACTTGCCCTACCACTCGTTCAGCCTGTTCCTAGATCTGTTGAGGGAGGCAGGCATGGACCCGCTAGTGAAGAGCATCTCTCTCACCCAATATCGGTTCGCTAGCGATTCGTGTGTCGCGGCTGCGCTGATGGCCGCGGTTCGCAACGGCAAGCATGTCACGGTGCTAGTAGAGGCGCAGGCGCGCTTCGATGAGGAGGCGAACCTTGGCTGGGCAGCTACCTATCGGGAAGCTGGGATCAAGGTCATCATGGGGCTGCCGGGGCTGAAGGTGCACGCGAAGCTGTGCCTGATCGAGCGGCTTGAGGGTGGCCGCAAGCGCAACTACAGCGCGATCGGCACTGGGAATTTCAACGAGTCGACCGCCCGGATCTACACCGATCACCTCCTACTCACCGCCGACGTCGAGATCGGCAGAGACCTGCAGCGCTGTTTCCGCTACCTCGCGGCGCCAGCCCGGGAGCCGCGCCTTTCGAAACTCGTCGCCTCGCCGTTTGGTGTGCGGAAGATGTTCGAAGAGGCGATTGTTAAGGAGATCGAGTTTGCGAAAGCCGGCGGGGAGGCTGAGATCTTCCTGAAGCTGAACAACCTTTCCGATCCCGCAACGGTCGAGCTGCTCGACAAGGCCGCGACCGCAGGGGTCACGGTGAAGTTGATTGTCCGCAGCATGTATTCGGTGGTCGCTGATCGCAAGGTGAAGAAAAATCTCAAGGGGATCAGCATTGTTGACCGCTACCTCGAGCACTCGCGGGTTTTCAAATTTGGCAATGGTGGCAAGCCTGTCTACTACCTCTCATCGGCCGACCTCCTGCCGCGCAATCTGGATTCGCGCTTCGAGATCGTCTGCCCGGTCGAGGACAAAAAACTGCAGGATCAGCTCGAGCATTACATGCAATTGCAGTGGGTTGATGAAGTGAAGGCGCGGGTGCTCGATAAGAAACTCTCGAACCCGCTGCGCCGCACTGGGAAAAAGGCGCGGGCGACGCGAGCGCAGCTTACCATCCGGGAGTGGCTGGCCGGCGGCTGAAGCAGATGCGGTGAACATTGGCTGCTTGCGGTGCTTGCGATCCTGACTAGCATTCATGCTTTATGACGGACTCTGCTACCGATGCGATCAAGATGGTCGACCTGCGCGTCGACTATGGTGATTTCGCCGCGGTCGACAGCCTGAGCCTGACTGTCCCCTTCGGAGAAGTGTTCGGTCTCGTCGGGCCGAACGGGGCTGGGAAGACGAGCAGCTTCAAAGTGCTGGCGACCCTGATGGAACCGACCTTCGGTGAGGTGTTCCTCTGCGGGATCGACATCGCGCTACAGCCTGAGAAGGCACGGCGGGTGCTCGGTTACATGCCGGACCTCGCCCCGGTGCCGTCGGATTTGAAATGTTGGGAGTTTCTCGATCTCTATGCGGCGGCGCATGGTCTAACCGAGTCGGCACGCCGCAACCGTATCAGCGAGTGCCTAGAGAAAGTCGACCTTGAGGATAAGCGCGAGGCGATCTGTAGCAGCCTGTCGCGCGGTATGAAGCAGCGGCTGGTGCTCGCGAAGACACTACTCCACCGCCCGAAGGTCATGGTGCTCGACGAGCCGGCGAGTGGCATGGACCCCGTGTCGCGCGTCGCTCTACGAAGGATCCTGAAGGAGCTTGCTGCGGAAGGCCGGACGGTGATCGTCAGCTCGCATATCCTCTCTGAACTCTCCGACATGTGCACGTCGGTGGGGTTCATGTCGGCAGGGAAACTAGTCGATGCGGGGGCGACCGAAGAGGTGCTCGCGCGGCAGGGCTCAGCCCGGCGGCAGATCAAGGTCGAGCTCACCGACAAGTCGGGGATCGTCGATTGCATGGACGTGCTCGAGGGTTTGCCGCTGGACGATCTCAAATCATCTGGCCACGTGGTGAGTTTTTCGATGAAGGGGGATGGCGACGCCCAGGTGGCGATCCTCAAGAAGCTGGTGGAGCGGGGGTTGCCGATCAGGAGTTTTGAAGAGAAGCGTACGAGCATCGAGGATGTGTTGCTTGGCCTGGACGGACGGGATTCAGCAGGGGGTTCGAATTGATGAGGGGCGACGAGAGTGTGCCCACATTGCAGTCAGTCCCGTTCTGGATGCTGACGAAGAATCCGATTTTCAAACGCTACCTGCGTTCACGCCTCCGCCCGAAGGCGCTGATCCCATGGGCGTTGTTGATCGGCATCGCGTCGACCTTCGCGTTCCTGTCGATCTGGGTGAGTTTCACGAACCGTGACCACGCCGACATGATGTTGGCGGGGCGGATTATCCTCATCGCCATGATCCTGATCCAGGGTTTCTTGTTGATGGTCCTCGGCACCGGCTCGGTTGCCTCGGGGATGATGTTGGAAGGGGAGGACGGCGGCGTCGAATACCAGCGCTTGATCCCGCTGTCGCCGCTGGCGAAAATTATCGGCTATGTTTTCGGTCTACCGGTCAGGGAGTATTGCCTGTTTCTGGTGACGGTGCCCTTCACCCTGCTCGCGATTTACATCGGGCGCGTGCCGTTGGAAGGGGTGGGTTCCGTCTACGCGGCATTCTTCACTGGAGTGGTGCTCTACCATCTCAGCGGCTGCGTCGCCGGGACGGTGGTGAACCGCCGCTTCGCTGGCCGCATCGCGCAGATGATCGTCATCGTCCTCTACCTCGTACTGCCGCAGCTGGCGAAGCTTGGCTTCGAGTTCTTCAGCTACCTGACGATCATCCCGGTGCTGAAGGAACTGATCTCCGATCTCGCTGTGCCGTATGCGGACGATACCTTCAACCTGCTCTTCGGTAGTGGTTCGCGCACGGTCAGCCTCTACGGGCTGGAGGTGCAAGCGTTGCCGTTCTCTCTCTTGATGCAGGGGACCTTGATTCTCACCTTCGTCATCGTGCTCTATCGCAAGTGGCGCCAGCCGACACATCACATGCTCGGCAAAAACTTCGCGGTCTGCCTCTGTCTGTGGATCCATGCTCTGCTGCTCGGGAGTACTATCCCCCTTATCGACAATGGCGAAATATTCCCGCAGGCGCGAAACCGCACAATACGGGTTGCGGAAGAGCTGCAGCAGCACGCTCCGCCGGGGACGAGGGTGCCCAGGATTCACTCCCGCGACAGGAAGAACCCGAAACACGCATACTGGCTCGCGGCTAGCTACGGCGTTGGTTCCCTTGTTTTGAGCTGCGGCCTGGTATTGATCATCACCCCGACCCGCGACGAGTTTACCAAAGGTCTACGGCGTGGGCGGAAGCTCGGTCGGCGCCGCGTTCCGCTCAATGCTGATGGCGCGAGCGCTCTCTGGCACGTCGCCCTGATCGGGCTGGTCGGTGCGGGGGCCTTCGCGATTTTCTCCTGCGAGATGTTCGGTTCCAAGTGGTTTACCTCGAGGTCGATGGGCGCTCGAGCCTCACAGTTTTCGATGGTGGAATTGCGCCTGGTGCCGTTCTCCCAAGTGCTGTTCGTGCTCGCGTTTTGGGCAGTGTTAGAGTGGGGGCAGCGGCGCGCCCTACTATTGTGGGCACTGTTTGTGTGGGTGGTGCCAGTCCTTGGGGCACTGATTTTTCTGCTGGCGAACGATGAGCGTTTTCATGAGATCGCCATCTCCTTAGGATCCCTTTCGGCTCTGCCTTCGCCATTCTATGCGTTAAGCTATCCCGTTGATGATCCGCGCCCCTACATGATCTCGATCTCGAACGCATTCGTGCGGACGATTGCCATCTACTTGATCATCGTGACCTACATGATCGTCCGCGTGAAGCGGCGACATCGTGAGATCGTCGCGCGGGTCGAAGCGGGAGACGCACCTCCGCCGGCCTCGCGTGAGGTGGTAGGGTAGGGCTTGGTGTTGAGGGCCTTCGGCTTGGGTTCTGGGCTTCGATTTTGAAATCGAAGTGACGTTGCCGTCGTTACCGTGGTGTTCGAACAGGTGGCTCGACGCAAGAAAGCCGTCCCGGTGAGGGGACGGCTTTCTACGAAACACTCTGGGGTCTCGAGTTATGGGATCATTAGCGTTTGGTCGATCCGGATCAGGTCTCCGGTCAGACCATTTG
>JBLHKE010000503.1:0-5911 GCA_047619485.1 Verrucomicrobiales bacterium
ATCAGAACGCGGGATCGAGCGACAACGAAGGCGAGATAAGGGCCAGGGTAGAAACAGGATCGGGTAAAACCGAAAAAGAGCGAGCCCTCGCCAAAACACAGACTTAACACGTGACCAAGAAAGTGGGCGCGCGATCAAAATGATTTTCCCGACAGCCTCTCCAGCATGGTAAGCGCTTCTGCAAATCCACTTCCTGGTTTCAAGTTTCAGAAGGGCACCGACGCGCTCACGCCAAACCAGTGTGCCTGAATCTCCGTGGTGCTGTTGGAGTATTCTCTATCTAAGATGTGGCTCCTCCCGACGTCGACAGATGACGGCAGGTCATACTGGTAGCTGAGATCGATCGCTGCTCGCCCGATCGCGAATCCGAGTCCGGCGGAGAGTGTGTGCTCGGTGATCGCAGCGTTCAACGGCGTGATGTTCTGCGTCGGTAGCGGGCTTTTTCCGAAGGAGTAACCTGCACGCAGCCAGAGGTTCTCGCGCGCCTCGTATTCGATTCCTAGCCGATAAACGAAGCGATCCTCCCAGTCGAGCGGGACGTAGTCGATCACGTCTTCGCTGCCTGCGAGCGAATTGATGGTGCGGTTGGTCCCGTCCGATAGCTTGACCGTCAGCTGGTCGAACGAGTCGCTCCAGTTGATCCATTCGATCCCACCCAACACGCGCAAGCGCGCGCTAGTCTGCCAAGAAAAATCAGTCGCGAGGCTGCGTGGCAAGGCCGTCTCAACTTCCGCATCGTAGTGGAATCCACCGTCGGCACCGATCCCGAGCGAGCGGAACTGTGCACCCGCATCGCCGGTCGCATCTCCTTTGCTTTCGATCTCAGTCTTGGTGCGGTAGCGCAAGCCGAGTTGCAGCTCCTAGGTTGCCTTGTAGATTAATCCGACGTCGCCGTTGAACGCGAAGCCTTCGGTCTCGAGGTCGGTCGTAGCCTTGATGCCTTTGAGCTCGGGCTGGTTCTGGAAGATGTAGGGCGCGATCAGGCGGGTCTGATCATAGCGCATCCCCGCACTTGCACCGAAACTCAGCTTGTCGCTCAAGCGCGCCAACCCCGATGGATGAGCGGATGCCGATGAATTCCGCGCGGTGGTCGCGGCACCCGTAGGATGTGTTTCCACTGAGCCCACCAGGTGCGTCGCGGTAGCGCCAATCGACCACGCGCAACTGCTCCGGGATCACGCCGAGCCCGATCATCAGATCGTCCCCGAGGGGGAATGCGAGTGCGAACTCTGGCGCCAGCTCGAACTTGTTGTCTAGGTCGACGCTGCTCCCGCGTCTGGAATAATGCCCGTCGGCATGGATGCCGATCAGTCCGATATTCCACGATGGATCGAGGTCGACGAGGCCAGCGGGGTTCGTCGCCATGGCATCGATGGCGTCGGTCGGCTGGGCGGTGGTCGCCCCGTTGAGGGCGCGTCCGCCGGCTCCGTTGTTGTTAATCCCATTGGCCGCTAGTTCGCTCAACCAGCCGGCAAGGATAAGGGCGACGACGAAGGTGGTGGTGGGATTGACTAACATCAGAGTGATGCCGACGCTATCTGCGTCAGACGGATGGTGGTCAACCCATGCAATACGCAAACCATTGATTTTCAGCATTGCACTCCATTTACTACTAATCTAAAAGCTGGAATGAATTTCATCATTTGCGCTGCCGTTGGGCTGATCTCTCTGGCTTCGACGCATGCCGCCATCGTCTCTGGCCTCGTGAGTGATTTTGAAGATGGGACAACCCAGGGATGGGCGGGAGGAGCGAACCCGACGAACGTTGCTAGCGGAGGTCCTGATGGGGCGGATGACAATTTCCTTCGGGTGGGAAATGGTGGTCGGCTGGCAACCCACAACACGACTCTCAGCGGGGTGATCGATTCTGCTGCGACCGCGATCCAAGTCGACCTGCGGCGTCCGATCGCAGACGCGGATGACATCGACGTGCGGCTGGTTCTTCTCGGGCCGGGAACGAGCAACCGCTGGACCTCTACGGCTCTACAAGTGGTTCCGGAGGACAGCGCATGGGCAACTTACACATTCTCATTGCTAGAAGCCGATCTCAGCCAAGTGCAGGGCACCGCCAGCTACGCCGAGATGGTAGCGGATGTGAACCGCGTGATGTTTCGTTATGATCCGGGAACGCCGAGCCCCGGCGGCTCAGTGATCGGCGGGAATCTGGATATTGATAATGTACGCGTGATTCCGGAGCCGCAGGTCGCGCTGCTAGCTCTTGTCAGTGGGGTGATGATATTCGCCCGGCGTCGCAAGCGTTAGTGCGAGGGCCGCGTTTGTCCTAGCGGAACAGGTTCTGGTAGCCGGAGAGGTAGAGAACCGGCTGTTTGAGGATTTTTTCGGAGACCAGAAAGAGTGGCACCATGAGGCGATCGATGCGGCCGTTGCCGTCGAGGAAGGAGTGAATGGTCTCGAACTGGTAGTGCATGACGCCAATTTTGAGCAGTGGCGGTAGGTGGAGATCGCTATCGTGGGCGAATTTTTCGAGATCCGACATCAAGGCTGAGACGTCCTCGTGAATCGGTGGAACGAAGCGTGCGTTGCTGGGGCTGGAGCCGCCAATCCAATTCTGGCTGGTGCGGTATTCGCCGGGGGTTTTGGTCTCGCCTCGGACGCCTCGCATTAGGGTGGCGTGGTCGGCACGGCTCAGTGCTTCGAGAACCTTTGGGGAGTCGATGCGCCAGGGGCAATCGATGGGGGATGGGGAAAGCTACGGTAATCCCGCTATTTTTGCCACTTTCCAGCCTGAAAACTGTCCATTTTTCTGGTTAAGAATCGAGGGGGAATCTTAACTAGGGCAAGGTCTTTATAAAGGGCACCTCCGAAAACCTCATGCGGGCTGGAGCTTGATAAAATCCCCGCTGTCTTCGTTGCTAAAGCGCCCACTATCACCAGATAGCTTAGCGTTTATCGCCTCGCCAGCGGGAATTTTCTCTGCGCCCCATTTCCACAGCAGGTTTCCGGAGCTGCCCTAAAGTTTTTAGCACTAATTTTAATTGGTGGGTGGCTTGTTAAAGATTAAGGGGATCGATTTTACTGGGAGTGTGAGGCTCAGCTTCGGGAGGGCGAGGCGACCCAGCTACTTTTTGTGGCGACCAGGGGTCACACAACTACAGGATCGCCCTGTCTTGGGGATCTATACAAGGTTTTGTGTATAAATGGGTACACATGGATAGGGGTGGGCGTCGGAACGATCCCGACGAACTCAAGCCGGCAGGAGCCCTGCCCTAATTTTAGTGGTTTCGGCAGGATGCCAAAACCACGGATGGTGGGATGGCGACCGGAGGCTACCGCGATCCTACAAGCTCCGCTCGGCGATCTCTGCAGTGATCTTCGCTGCGAAATCGGTCGCGCTCATGGTGCCGGTGTCGCCTTCGCGGCGGTGGCGGACGCTGACCTCTTTGGCCTCGGCTTCTTTTTCTCCGACGACTAGCATGTAGGGAACCTTGTCCAACTGCGCGAGGCGGATCTTGGCGCCGACTTTTTCGCTGGCGGTGTCGGTCTTGACGCGGACGCCGGCTTCGAGGAGTTCCTCGTGAACCTCTCGCGCGTAGTTGAAGTATTTCTCCGAGATGGGCAGGATGCGGACTTGTTCTGGCGACAGCCAGGTCGGGAACGCGCCTTCGAAGTGCTCGATGAGCACGGCCATGAAGCGCTCGAGCGAACCGAATGGCGCACGGTGGATCATCACCGGGCGGTGCGGTTTGTTGTCGGCACCGATGTAGCTCAGGTCGAATCGCTCCGGCAAGTTGTAGTCGACCTGGACGGTGCCGAGCTGCCACTCGCGACCGATGACGTCTTTGACGACGAAGTCGATCTTCGGTCCGTAGAATGCGGCTTCACCTGGCTCTTCGGTGAAGTCGCCACCGAGAGTCGCGGCGGCGACTCGTAGGGCGTTCTCGGCTTTGTCCCAGTTGGCTGGGTCGCCGACGTATTTCGATGAATCGGGATCTCGCAGGCCGATGCGGATGCGGTAGTCTTCCATGCCGAGGGTCTTGAAGACGATTTTGACCAGGTCGAGGCAGCCGATGATTTCTTCCTGGACTTGCTCGTCGGTGCAGAACAGGTGGGCGTCGTCTTGGGTGAAGCCGCGCACGCGGGTCATGCCGCCGAGCTCACCGGATTTTTCCCAACGATAGACCGTGCCGAACTCCGCGAGGCGGATCGGTAGATCGCGGTAGCTGTGATGGTCGCTCGCGTAGATTTTGATGTGGTGCGGGCAGTTCATCGGCTTGAGCATGAAGCCGTCGATCTCGCCGGATTTCAGCCCGTTGGTGAGGGTCGAGCAGGTGGAACCGTCCTCGTTGAGTTTCAGCATCGCCTCGCGCTCGGGGAAGGGGACGAACTGGCTCTCCTCGTAGTAGGGGAAGTGGCCGGAGGTGCGGTAGAGGTCGAGTTTGCCGATGTGTGGGGTGAAGACTTGGCTGTAGCCCTGTTTGTCGAGTTCGGTGCTGATGAACTTCTGTAGCTCGTTGCGGACGATGGCGCCTTTGGGCTTCCACAGGACGAGTCCCTGGCCGACTTCCTCGTCGATGTGGAACAAACCGAGCGCACGGCCGACCTTGCGGTGGTCACGTTTCTGCGCCTCCTCGAGCTGTTCGAGGTATTCGTTGAGCTGGGTCTTGTTCTTGAAGGCTGTCCCGTAGAGGCGCTGCAGTTGTGGGTTTTTGTCGTCGCCTTTATAGAAGGCGCTGGCGACCGACATGAGCTTGACTGCTTTGCAGTTGCCGGTGCGACCGACGTGCGGGCCGGCGCAGAGATCCCAGAAATCGCCGTTCTTGAACAGTGAGATCACCTCGCCCTCGGGGATGTCGTTGAGCAGGTCGACTTTAAATTTCGACGGCTCGGAGCGCTCGCTGAGGGCGGACAGGCGGCCGGATTGGGCGAGTGCTAGCGCTTCTTCGCGGGAGACTTCAATCTTTTCGAAGGTCTGGTTTTCTTTGGCGATCTTTTTGATCTCGGTCTCGATTTTTTCGAAATCGTCGGGCGAAATGCGGTGTTCGAGCTCGAAATCGTAGTAGAAACCGTTCTCGACTGGCGGGCCGGCGGCGAACTGGGCCTCAGGCCAGATTCGCAGGATGGCGGTAGCCATAACGTGGGCGGAGGAGTGCCGGAGGCGGTCGATGTCGGACATCTGGCCGCGCTCTTCTAGTGTTTTACGGGTGTTTTCGGCTTTTTCTGGCATGATTTTGGTGTCGGTATCTTTATGGGGAAAGGACGCATTTACAACTTGAAAGCGGTGGGAATGTCGGGCAAGGTGGGCAGCTCCCAACGATGGATTTCGATCCACCACTAGGGATCGCGTATTGGTAACAAATAACGGGGTGTAGCTCAGCTTGGTTAGAGTGCCTGGTTTGGGACCAGGAGGCCGAAGGTTCGAATCCTTTCACCCCGACCAATCGCGATCCCTTTTTTTATGTACTGGGGTCGCGTTGTTTAACCGCGAATGTTCGGGCTTTGCTCTTCGATTTCTAATTCGAAGTCACTTGGACGCGCTGGCCACCGCTTGGGCTGCGGAGCCGATGATGCCGGCTTCGTTGCCAAATTTGGCAGGGATGAGCTGGATGCTCTCTGCTAGGACGGGCGAGAGGACTTGTTGGAGTTTCGCTCTGAGGGGATCAAAGAGGACATCGCCTGCCTTGGCGACGCCGCCGCCGATGACGATCGCCTCGGGGTTGAGGAGCCAGATGGAGTTGCCGATGGCGATGCCTAGCCAGTCGGCGATATCTTTCCAGGCTTGAGTGGCGATTTCGTCGTCGGCTTCGGCGAGGGACTTAGGGCTGCAGTCTGCGTCGTCTTTTTTGATGCCTGCTTCTAAGTAGAGTGCTTTGGCGTGCTCAGCGATCTGGCGGTTGCCGACAAATTTCTCAATGATGCCCTCCTTGTTGGGCTTGTTCGCGTCGATGGTTGT
>JBLHKE010000504.1:0-5911 GCA_047619485.1 Verrucomicrobiales bacterium
GCACGCGGTGGTGCGTAGCGGATCGACGAGCCCATCGGCCCCTTGGATCTTACCGCTCGGCGTGGAACGATCGATGGATCGACGCCCATGTGCTTCATCGCCTCTGTCGCAATCGCACTGAAGACCGGCGCGGCGACGGTTCCACCGTAGCGCATCACCCCTTCGCCGATCGGGTCATCGATGACCACAATCGCCGCCAGGCGCGGATTCTCCGCTGGCAAGAAACCCATGAAGGAGACCACGTAGTGACCCGTCTTGTATCCCTTACTCCGATCCTTGTTCAACTTACGCGCGGTGCCGGTCTTACCAGCCACCGAGTAACCCTCGACACGGCCGAGCTTTCCGGTGCCGTCCTCACCAAGGACGAGTTGCATGTCGCTTCGCACCTGGTCAGCGGTTTCCTCGCGGATCACACGGTGCACCTTATGCGGCTTGTAGCTGTAAAGTGTCTCGCCCTCGGGGCTTGCGATTTTTTCGATAATCTGCGGCTGCATCAGATTGCCGCCATTGGCCACGGCGCACAGTGCCGTCACCATCTGCAATGGTGTCACGTCAATCTCGTAACCAATGCTCATCCGCGAGAGAGTCGTATTGCTCCAGTGGCGCGAGTTCGGCTTGAGAACTAGCCCTCCGGACTCGCCTGTCAGAGCGATCCCTGTGCGCGCACCAAAGCCGAACGCCCGCGTATAGCTATGCAGGTCAGCCCGCCCCATCTCCTTCACCATCATGTAAGTGCCGATGTTGCTAGACTTCGCCAACACCATTCCTGACGTCAGATAGCCGTAGGGATGGTGATCCGAGAGCACTTTGTATCTAGGCCCCTCATCGTAACGCCCATTGTGGCAGAAAATCACCTCACCCGGGGTGACGAACCCAGAATCGTAACACGCCGAAAGCGAGAAAACCTTCATCGTCGAGCCGGGCTCGTAGCGATCCGAGATCGCGAAGTTGCGCTTGTTCCCCTTCGTGCGGGCCTCGAGGTCGAAATCCGGGTAACACGCCATCGCCATCACCTTGCCGGTGAACGGATCCATGAGCACCACAGAGACCTTCTCCGGAGCGTGCTGGTCGACCAACCGCTTGATCGCATGCTCGACGATGCTCTGCAGCGTCATGTCGATCGTAAGGTAGATGTCATTGCCATCTTGCGGAGCAATTTCCTCACCGCGGTATTTGGCGATCTCCTCTTGGTGACCATCGCGCTCCACCCAGCGGCTTCCGTCCACACCGCTCAAGGCGCTGTTGAACTCGCGCTCGATGCCGAACTGCCCACCCCCATCATCGCTCACCAGACCGAGCACGTGGCTTCCACTGCGCGGATTCGGATAGAAGCGTTTAGTCGATTCTTCGAACAGGAGTCCAGAGAGCTTCTCCTGTTTCAAAATCTTCTCCAATCGAGCAGCGACATCGTTGTCAAGATTCTTTGCCAGTGGCAGCCACTTGCGCGTGCTGTCCTCCTTAGCGATCTCGCGAATCTTGTTCGCTGCCTCCTCGCCGATCGCGCCATCGATCAGGTGCGCAACACGTTCGGCGTAGCGCTGGCGGATCTCCTCGTCGGGGTAGAGACTCCGGTAGGCACGTGGTCGTAGCCCTGCCGCATGCGCTAGACCACGGGTGCAGATATCGATGTTCCTCAGCGTCTTACGATCGACCGAGATATTCTGTGTGGGGAAATTATCAACGAACAGCTCGCCTGAGACATCAAAAATCCGCCCACGACCTGCCGTCAGGACAACCTTGCGCGTGCGCTGCTCCATCGCGCGGTAGGCATACTCGTCGTGCTTGATGATCTGCACGTAGATCAAGCGCGCGGACAAACATGTGAACACGAAGACTAGCACGAAGCAGGTCAGCATCGTGCGGCGGTGTAAGCTTTGGTTCTCTTTGGTTGGAGCGTTCAGATGTCGGGATTGGTTAGGTGATCAGCGCTAGTGAACTCGATTATTTTTTTGCGCAGCTTACGCAGGCACTCGGGATAGCAGAGTGCGTGTGGAGTGGTTGCGATCCGTGGCTAAAACTCGTCGCGGACAGATCGAGATCGGCGGTAGGAGGCGAACTGCTCCCCCCCGTCTCCACCCATAATGACTTTCTCTGCGTGCTCGATCTTCACCAATTCATTTCCGGAATCGTGGAGGCGCGCAGCGAGGGCATCGCGGTCAATCATAGCGGCGATGCGCAAGTCGAGGGTCTCGATCTGCTTGTCGATCGAAGCGATCTCACCTTCGATCGCCCCTCTCTCGTTGGCCAGGGCATACTGGCGATTCTTCACAACGACAAACGCTCCAGCGACGATCGAGGCGATCACACCGAGCATCACTAGGCGGACAATCCCACTGACCTGAAGGCTCCTGCGGTAAATTTTGCGGCTCTTATTCATGTTATTCGTGGTTGAGAATTTTGGGTTGCGTAAGGGAAGTTTCAGCTAGGCGTGCGTGTGGTTCGGCAGGCGCTCGGCGACCCGCAAGCGGGCGCTGCGCGCACGCGGGTTCGACTTAACCTCTTCCGAGGACGGGCTGAGCCCCTTCTGGATGACCAGCTTGAAGTTGTGATCTGGATTCTTGCGCGGCTCGGGCCACTCAGGGCGATCGATGAATTCCCGGCTGCAACGGCGCAGGAAGGTTTTCACGATGCGATCTTCGAGCGAGTGGAACGAAATGATCACTAGTCGACCACCGGGGCGGAGCCACTTTGGAACCTCGGCCAACGCGGCCTCGAGCGAACGGAGCTCGTCGTTCACCGCGATACGCAATGCCTGGAAGGTCTGGGTCGCAGGATGAATCTTACCGCGGCGCGGCTTGACGCTCTCCACGATCTTGGCGAGTTCTGCGGTCGTCTCGACCGGCTTCTGGCGTCGGGCGAGGCAGATCGCCTTGGCGATGCGACGCGACCCGCGCTCCTCCCCATACTGGTAGATGATGTTGGCGAGCTCTTCCTCCTCGTAGGTGTTGACTAGATCCGCCGCGCTCATGTCTGAATCGGGATCCATCCGCATGTCGAGTGGGCCATCCTGCGAAAACGCGAAGCCGCGATCGGGATCATCCAGCTGTTTCGATGAGACGCCAAGGTCGAGCAGTACACCGTCGAGACCTTTAATGCCGATGGTTTCGAGGATTTCACCAAACTTACGAAAGTTGCCCTGAATCGCACCGAAGTTGTCACGGTACTGATCGAGGCGGGCACGTGCGAACGATAGGGCGGCAGGATCCTGGTCGAGGCCGATCACCTTTGCACCAACAGCAAGCAATTGTTCCGTGTGGCCACCCCCACCGAGGGTGCCATCCAGGTAGAGCTTGCCGTTTGAGGGTTGGAGGTAGTGCGTCACCTCCTCCAGCAGGACTGGACGGTGATATTCATCATCTGGGACGCGGTGAGATTGGCGCCCGCTATCCTCTGGATCGACGCCACCGCCGCCCGTGACCGTGTAGCGAGTCCCCTGCTTCAGGCCGGCGCCCGCAGCATTGCTTCCCTTCGGCCAGTTCGGAAGATGGAACCGCTGTAAACCTCCTGCGTAGGCAGGCGTGAGCTGTTGTAGAAATTTTGGAATGAATGTCGCCATGATACTTTTTCTTCCGGTTCGAAGGTGGTGAGCAGGTGGTGGTTGGTTACTTGGTCGCTAAAAAATGAGTGCCTTTGTTGCTAGCTAGTCGCAGAGAAAGGAAAGGAATACGTGCTTCGCCGATCCAAACTGAAGGCTCAGAGACCAAGTTTGTCGGCGATGCTTGAAAATGCTTCTTTCTCCTGGTCGCAGACCGACTTCCACCTGTCCGGTGACCAAACTTCGATCCTGGCTCCGCCGCCGACCAGAACGACTTCCCCCTCGAACGAAAGTTCCCCGCAGAGATCGCTCGGCAACACCAAACGCCCCTGCTTGTCCATCGGACAATGCTCGGCTTTGGCGAAAAATTGCCGCTTGAAAGATCGCCGTGCAACCGGATCCAAACCTGAGAGCGCGTCGAGCTCCGCCCCGAGCAGCTGCATCTCCAACTCCGTCAACAGAATCAAAATTGGCTGCCGTGGATCTGGAATCGCGAACAATTCCATGGCTCCTGCTTTGCGCCAGCGTGCCGGTACCGTCACACGGTGCTTCTCGTCCAGCGAATGCTGGACGGTGCCCGCAAAGATTGGCCGGCGCAGTTCTGGCTGGTTGGCTTCCATGCATTAACAATACGGAAAGGTGAATTCTCCCATTAGCCCCCACTTTGCCCCACATCGGCGTTGGGGTCAATGTTGTTTTTATGGGATTTCCTGTAAAACTGGGATTCATTTCAAAAAGGCGAAGCGCTTCTCGTAAATATTTTGTTTTTTGTTTCTAAGATTTCAGAAAACATAAGAAACCGAGAAAAAAACCATAAACTAATTTCAAAATATATAAATCTAAAAATTACGGAAACCTTAAATAAAATTCATTTTATCTAAAAATCGGGATTCTTAGTGCCTCTCGTATTTTTATGGCAGATAGTGAAACCTAATTTCAATCATTCAAGAGTGCTGAAATCGCGCTTGCTGCTTGAAATACAGCCGGGTCTTCCTATGCTTACCGGACTTTCAACCCGGCCTGAATTCCCGAGATTCCGGCTCCCTTGCGTCTCTGCTAATCCTGATGGATCTCCAACTCGACCAAATCATCGAATCTCTGCTTTTCGCCTCGCCCGAACCGATCGAGTCGAAGGAAATCGCGCGCTTTGTTCGCAACGTTGCCAAACGTCAGGCGGCAGAAGAAGCCGAAGCGGCAGCAGAAGCCATGGCAGCTTCGGAGTATGAAGACGATCAGGAAGCAGGCGTCGACGCGGATGAGGATGAGGATGTCGAAGAGACCGAGGCCGAAGTGGCAGCCGATGACGACAACGAGGATTCTGCCGATGAAGCCCAAGAGAAAGCGGAAGCAGAAGATCCCGACGGCGAGGACGAACAAGACCCCGGTGCCCCTGAAGCGGAGGACGATCAAAGTGATGGCGACGAGGCCGACGACGAGAGCGACGACAAGGCCGAATCGTCAGAAGATGGTGACGAAGCGCAGGAGGGTGACGAGATCGACCAAGCCCCCAACTTCCTCAAGCTTTCGGCAGCAGAGGTCAATAAAGCGATCGAGAATCTCAACACCTACTACGAGAACACTGGCAGGGCTTTTGCCGTTGTCTCCCGGCCAAACGGTTGGAAGCTCTACTCGCGCCCGGAATTTTCGCCGTGGCTGCGCGAGCTATTTCCAGTCAAGCGCAGCGCGCGCCTGAGCCCACCGGCCCTCGAGACCTTAGCGATCATCGCCTATCGGCAACCGCTGACCCGTGCAGCGATTGAGGCGGTGCGAGGTGTTGCGGTAGACGGCGTCGTCAACACGCTCGTCGAACGTGGCTTGATCCAGATCGCCGGACGCGCCGATCTCCCCGGACGTCCCCTGCTCTACGAAACCACCCCGCTCTTCTTCGAGCACTTCAACATCCGCAACATCGACGACTTGCCGAATGCGGCGGAACTCCGACAGGTCAAACTTCCTGAACCGGAATCAGAAGCGGTCGAAGACGAGACCGAGGAGCAAGAGGAACTCGACCTCGATAGTGATGACACCGAAGGCAACGAGACGGGCGAAGCCACTGAGTCCCCAGAAGCAGCAGTCACCGAACAGGAGGCGCTCGAAATAGCCGACGACGGCGAAGCTGACGACGAAGCTGACGACGAAGCTGACGACGAGGCTGACGACGAGGCTGATGACGAGGCTGACGACGAGGCTGACGACGAGGCTGATGACGAGGCTGACGACGAGGCTGACGACGAGGCTGACGACGAGGCTGATGACGAGGCTGACGACGAGGCTGATGACGAGGCCGACGACGAAGCTGACGACGAGGCTGATGACGAGGCCGACGACGAAGCTGACGACGAAGCTGATGACGAAGCTGATGACGAAGCTGATGAC
>JBLHKE010000505.1:0-5867 GCA_047619485.1 Verrucomicrobiales bacterium
AAGATCAGAAAATGACTGTTATAACGAATTTTGATAGAAAAATAACCATTCTGACGAATTATAAACACAAAATTAACCTTATAACCAACTGATAACCAACGAGTTTCAATTTGACCCTAGTAATTATAAGTGTATACTGGTTTTAGTAATTATTATTAAATGACCTAATTACGAAAAACATTATAACTAATTAATAACCAACGAGTATTAATGGCATTTCAGTAATTATAAACACACGCCCGCCTTAGTAAGCGACTCACGATGAACCGCTTCCGACAAATGCCTCTAAAAATCAGAGCACGTTAAGCCTAACCAGCTGATAATCACAGGGTTTCAACCGATCATTAGTAATACTTGTCATAGTATATGGCGCAGGGCTAATCACTAATAATCATAATTAATATCGATATAATGAAAATCCATAATTTTAGAACCAACCAACAGGGTTTCACATTGGTAGAAATGCTATCGGTAGTGATCGCGATCTCAATTCTGGTAGGTGTGATGTTCGTCACCATTATACAGACCTCCGGCAACGTCAGAAACGTGAAACTCAAAAATGACGTGAATGCACTCAATAAGACGGTTCAGGTCTACCTCGCCAACGGCGGATCGATGGAAGGCATCGGGACGATCGGCGCTGTGCTATTCAAATTGAAGACGACGGCTGACGAAGATAGCGGGGCGAAGTTGGTCGGTCTCAAAGATTCGATGCTCGATCCGCGATACGAGGCCGAGTTGATGAGTTTTTCTGAAGCTTCGAGTTCTAAGCCACGGGCATTGTGGAGTAGTGATCGTCAGCGGTTCATCTACGCAAACTCTGGTGCTGGTGGAGCCAAGCGCTTCTTCATCGACGAGCATGCCTCGGTGAGCGACGCGCTGAAGGAAGCAAGAAAGACCGCCTTGGACTATGGTACGCAGACCGGCTGGGTTTGGGACTACACAGATTCAAGTCTGCCGAGCAGTAATGGCGTTAAGGCTCATAGCGATCCTGGGATTCAGCTTACCGGAAACACAGCGCCTAGCGGATCCACAACTCTTACCCCGCCCACAGCAGCACGTCTTGCGCCTCCGACTTTTTCGATAGAGGCGGGCGTCTACAACTACTTCGATTTCGATCTCGAGGTCGAGTTGGGCAACCCGAATCCGACTGGCGTTTCAAATCTCTACTACGCGCTAAACGATGGCCAGTGGAATGTCTACATGGGCAACCCCATCCTCGTGGCACCCGGGCAGACTCTTAATGCCTATGCGGTTTCGCTGGATCGCAACTCCTACGCGGACAGCGCCCACGTCTCTGCTCAATACACTTCGAGTTTCACGACCGCAAACGATGTCGGTGATGAGCCCCCCACCCCCAACCCCGACGGAGAGGTCGAAACCTCCTCCAGCTTCAGCAATGCCGTCCAATTTACGGTCTTGGCTAGTACCGGAGTGACGTTCACCGACGCGGAGATCAAAGGGGCTGTCGAAGGGGCTGTGGGAATCACATCCGGCGGCGGTTTCACCATGACAGATTCCACTATCGAGGGGGAGCTCCACTCATACGGCTCAGCCGTGACTCTCACCAGATCATGGGTCGATGGCGATGTGACTGCTGATGTCAATGGCCCATTCACCATGACAGATTCCAGTATCTCGGGAGTCGTTAGTGGCGATGATGTCGACACGGCCCCGAACGCTTATCAAACGTTCCTCGACGGATACGATGCTATCGCGGCCGAGCCTGGGGAAATCGACCTCACTGGCCAGTCTCTCGCCGGAAAGTCTCTTCCGCCGGGCGTCTATTATTTCAATGCGGCGGTAGCCGAAACGGGCGGCTTACTCACTCTCGACGGAGATTGGAATGACAGCTGGCTTTTTAAAATTGGAACCGGCGGAACTGGTGCTCTGACCTTCACCAACTTCAACGTGGTCATGGCAGACGGGGAAATATATGATGATCAAGTGATCTGGTGGACCGCGGAAGCCGCGACGCTCACGGATTCAACATTCATCGGAACTATTTATGCAGGCACATCCGCCACCGTCACTCGCGGATTTTTGAAGGGCAAGGTCTTTGGCAAATCAGCAGTGACCATTACTGGCCCCGTCAGGGCTCACGCATCAAAAATGAGGAGCGGTACGAATTAAGGAGCAGACCTAGCCCCTTTTCTTTCTCCCCCTCTCTGATCGCATCAACGGCTCCCTCAAGCGCCCCAAGCAAAAAGCAAATTCCGAGCAATCCATGACCTCGTCCTGGCGTGGATGGCTCACGCGGCGAGCGCGTCTCTCCCTGCTCGCTCACAGGTCGGACGCCCAACCAGGGCGGTAGCCGTGGAGGGGCCGGCGGAGGGACTAGTTGCCGAAGTTTTCGAGGCGATCGCGGGCCAAGTGCATCTTCAGGGCAGAGGTGGCGCTGCCGTTAATACCGAAGCACCGACCCGACTACCGACAAGCGCAGTTCAACCACCAACGCTTCGGCATCGACCTCGACACCAACACGATGGGCGACGCCGCCGCGAAGATCAGCGAACCGTGCGCTGGATCCTGAAAATCATCCGGCAGCTCTACGCGATCGAGGATCAGTTGCGGCGAAACAACGCATCCCCAGCCGAGCGAGAACGGGTGCGGCAAAACAACAGCCGCCGCCGCATAGAATTCCTCCGAAGAGCCATCGACCACCTGCTGACCAAGAACTGGGCGAGGGCAAACCGGAAAGTGCATCCCTACAGCGAGCCGAAACGGGCCACAAGCGCGAACGCCGCGCTGCCGCCTGATCAAAAAAACACATCGTCAAAAAAACGACGGCGGCAGTCGGGCGCTTACGAACTATCGCCCAAAAACACTCATCACCAACTAGTTACGTCCGCCCCCCCCCCATCATGGGCGGGAATCGATCGCAGTATCGACGGAGGAAATCCCAATAGATGCGTAGTTGCATCGCCGCGCCGTGAGATGATAGGAGTTAATTGATAGGATCGGTTTTGGCGGGATTATATGGATCTGGTTGGACGCGGCTCGAAAACATCGGAGATCTTGAACTACCCACATTTTTTTCAGAGAGCTACCGGCTACGAGTCTCCTCACGACTATCAAGCGAGGCTGGCTGGCGATCCTGTTAGTGGTCATCCATGCGAATCCCGGCTTATCCACATCCCCACGGGGATGGGAAAAACCGCAGGAACGCTCTTGGCGTGGCTGTGGAACCGGCACCACCTCGGACGTGATGATTGGCCTCGACGCATTGTCTACTGCCTCCCAATGAGAACCTTGGTCGAACAGGCCCAGGCTGATATCCTTCACTGGCTACGCGAACTTGGGCTCGACAAGAAAGTCCGTCTACAGCTTCTGCTCGGCGGTGCGGATTCTAGCGATTGGCACAACCACCCGGAAGCTGATACCGTCTTAATCGGAACCCAGGACATGCTACTATCCCGTGCCCTCCACCGGGGATACGGAACCAGTCGGGCGAGATGGCCTGTCGAGTTTGGACTATTCCATACTGACTGTCTGTGGGTGCTTGATGAAGTCCAACTGATGGATGTCGGTCTAGCCACCGCGACACAGCTTCAGGTATTTAGAGATCAGCTCCACGTCGAAGGCAGCTTCACTTGGTGGATGAGTGCGACGCTCCGAATGGATTGGCTGACCTCAGCTTACACTGGCGAAATGGTGGAAGGACTCGCGAAGAAGATTCTCATCCCCTCTCCGGTAGATAAAGCCGGGGAGCTTTGGAAAATCAGCAAAGCTTGCGAACTGATACGTATCCCCCACGACAAAGATCAGGAATTCAGTGAGTGGGCAGCTAGAATTTGGGATCTTCACGGAGAATGCGAGG
The DNA here is from genome assembly GCA_047619485.1 of Verrucomicrobiales bacterium. Taxonomy (GTDB): domain Bacteria; phylum Verrucomicrobiota; class Verrucomicrobiia; order Verrucomicrobiales; family DEV007; genus JBLHKE01. Next base: position 3,821 of record JBLHKE010000505.1, read on the forward strand.
CTGGTGAACACGGCAGAATTTCCCTCGTCGTGGTCAATACGGTTGACACTGCTGTCGAGCTCTACAGGCTCGTCAAAAAGCTGGCCGCGACGAATGATGCCAGCCCCGAGATCCGCCTAGCCCACAGCCGCTTCCGAGGCGCTGAACAGCAAGCTTGGGTGGAGGACTACATGGGTCGAGACAAGTGCAACGAATCAGCCAACCGGATCATCATCAGCACCCAGATTATCGAGGCGGGTGTAGATATTTCCGCCGGTGTCCTAGTCACTGAACTCGCGCCCTGGCCATCACTGGTTCAACGCTTCGGTCGCGCCGCACGATACGGAGGCTCCGCACAGATCGTCATCATAGACCGTGGCGCATCGGACGACCGATCCGCACTCCCGTATGCGCTGACCGCCCTACAGAGTGCCAGAGAGGGGCTGGGCACGCTTGAAGATGCGTCACTCAGCTGCCTGACCCGGCACCACGAACGACTAGAGGTCGAGAATCCCGACCTGCTCGCAGCCCTCTACCCAAACGATCCTGACCAGATCCTGAGTTTCGACAACCTTACGGATCTCTTCGACACGACGCCTGACCTCGATGGTGCGAACATCGACATCAGCCCGTTCATTCAGTCCGGTGAGGAACGCGATGTGAGTATCTATTGGCGACCCATCGATGGGGAGCCCTGCAGCCTACCCGATCCAACCCGTGATGAACTCTGTTGCGTCACTTTCCTCAAGATCCGAGAATGGATTGGTAAGGGGAAGGTCGAGGGCTGGATCTGGGATTACGCGCTGGATCGCTGGATCGCAGCCAAGCCCGCGGGCATTTACCCTGGCCAGAGGATCCTCATGTCCTTTGCCAGCGGTGGTTATAGCGCCGAATTCGGGTGGACCGGGAGAGCCACCGACAAGCCCCCTCTGATTGAGCCTGTCGAAATCAGCCCCGATCCTGACCGGTCGTCATCGTCGGACCTGCGGAGTATCTCCGGCTACAAGACCATCGCCACACATAGCTGGGAGGTTCTTGAGAAGTTGCGGCAGATCGCAGCGGCGGTCAACTTGGAGGGGAACACAGAGGACCTTCTCTGTCTCGTCGCGATGCTCCACGATTGGGGAAAAGCCCATCCGGTGTTCCAGGAAAAAATCAAACTCGAAAAGTGCGGTGCGGCAGTCTGGGATCTGGCTAAGGCACCGGGTGACCGCTGGGAGAAAGGTAAACCGATACGCCACGAACTCGCATCCGCCCTCGCCATTGTGGAACTCCTCAGGCTGAGGGATCCCGGACACCCAGCACTAGACGATGATGGTATCACGGGAAGGCAAAAAGACGGGATTGTTTCGCAAATCGCCCCGGGTCATCCCATCGCTGAAGCAGTCGTTTCACTGTCGGCAGCAGAGTTCGATCTTCTAATTTTCTTAGTCGCTTCGCATCATGGGAAGGTGAGGGCCACGTTGAGTTCTACCCCCCAAGATGAGGAATTCGCCACTGGCGGCGAGATACCGATTCGAGGCGTCTACGATGGCGATGTGATTCCCCCCGTCTGTCTAACCAGTCCCACAGGTGATCGGATCGAGATGCCCGAAATAACATTGCGCCTCGACCTTGCCGAAGTCGGCCTCTCGAACCGCTACGGTCGCAGCTGGACCGAACGGATCAACCAGCGGCTCGCCGATCGAGAACACGGTGGGATCTTCCGAATCGCTTACCTGGATTCGATTGTTAGAGCAGCCGATTGCCGCGCATCGGCGCTGACCACACCAGACCCTAACTTTAGCTAAAAATGAAACGCCACCCCCTAGGCGGATGCTCACCCGCCCCGCTCGCAAGCTACCTCAAGGCGCTCGGCATCCTGCGGATCGTGTCCGAGTTGCTCGACCCCAAGGCTAGAGGTTGGTGGGATGGTGACCGGTTCAACTTGGCCAGCAATAAAGGCATCGACGAGATCGAACAGTTCTTTTTGTCGGCCTACTCTCCATCGCCTTTCATGTCTCCATGGAACAGAGGAAGTGGTTTCTTTCCTAAGCCATCAGCCCAGAAAGCTCTCGTCGCTCTAGAA
>JBLHKE010000506.1:0-5866 GCA_047619485.1 Verrucomicrobiales bacterium
CTTGAGCGCCGTGAGCGATTCCTGCGGTGATGGCTTACTCGATTTTTTCGGCACGCCGCTGTTGTCAGGGCGATTTTTATTTCCGGGGTGATTGCCCCCAGCAATCTTGGGATCCTTTTTGTTCGGGCGATCTCGATTGATGCGCTCGCTCTCGCGTTCGCGCGCCCGATCACGTTTGAGTTTGGCTGCCTTCGCCTGCTGGTCGGCACGATCGTTTTTCTTCTTCTTGACGGTCGCGTCTTCCACTCCTCCACCGCCAGAGAGCGCAACGATCAAGCCGATCAACAAAATCAGACAGACCGAGACGATGGCGATCATCGACCCCTTGCTGCTGTTCGAGCTGGCCACCAACTGGGCCTGAGCCTGTGCTTTGGCACGAGTGACGCTGCCGCGCGCGACCGGTGCGGCCGCCTTAGAGGCGGACGACGGGAGGACGAGCCGGTTGGTCGAAGCGTCCGCGGCGTCCGATTGGAGGATCGCCTTGTCCAACGCGTCAGCGAGTTCGCCAGCCGTCTGGAATCGTAACAGCTGGTTCGGATTGGTCGCACGAGCGATGATCGCATCGAAGGATCGTGAGCAACCGCACAGTGTCGAAGGGAGCGCGCCGTTGGCGTCTGGCAATTTGCCGGTGAGGAGTTCGTGCAGCAACACCCCGACAGAGAAGAGATCGGCGCGGTGATCGCCCTGGCGGTGGTAGACCTCCGGGGCGGTGTAGCCTGGGGTGCCGTAGATGAGTTCATCCTCGGCGGTCTTCTGCCCCATCGGTTGCGCCAGGCCGAAGTCTCCAATTTTCGGGTTCGCATCCGAGTCGAGCAGGATGTTTCCCGGTTTGATATCGCGGTGGAGAATGCCAGCGCTGTGTGCGTGTTCGAGCCCGCGGCTGATGGCGGCGACCAGAGTGCCAGCCTGCACCGGATCGATGGTGCGGCCGTAGGCGGACTGGTGCAACGATTTGCCGTTCACCATTTCCATCACGATGAAGAGCATGCCGTCCGCCTCACCAAAATCGTAGACGCCGATGAGGTTCGGGTGGTTGAGGCGCGCCATGGCTTTGGCTTCGGCTTCGAAGGACGCGCGGAAAACCGGGTCGTTGCCGAGCTCGCGCGCGAGGATTTTGATCGCTACCGGGCGATCGAGCGAGATCTGCCGAGCAAGGTAGACGGCGCCCATGCCGCCCTCGGCGATAAACTGCTGGAACTCATAGGCCGGGAACAGCGGAGCCAACTCCTCAATCGTTGGGGCTTGGGATGCGTTAGGGTCGGTTCCTGGTTCCATGGTATAAGAGAAAATATACTGCAAAAAGCGGGGGCTCCAAGCACGCATATGATGACATGAAGATTACATTACGCCACCGACCAAGGGATCTTCTCCCCCGCGAACATGGGCACCACAGCGCCGTAACTCTCCGGCACAGCAAACTCCCGCTTCACCAAGACGATCTTCTTTTCAGCGAGGTTCAAGCCATGGATGCGTCGCGCATTGCCAGAGACGAAGGCCTGTAGCTTTTCGGCGCAGCCGTTGGCCGTAAAGAGATCCGCGAGCACCTGCAGGGCGATCGGTGCCGTGAACACTCCCGCCGCGCAGCCGCAGCATTCCTTTTTGTCGCGCGGGTGCGGTGCGGAGTCGCTGCCGAACATCAGCTTCGGGTGGGCGGCGAGCGCGGCGGCGAGTAGCGCATCGCGATCCTCCGGGCGCTTGGCGATCGGTTTACAGAACAGGTGTGGGTTGAGCAGTCCCCCGACAACGTCATCAAGCGTGATCAGGAGGTGCTGGAGCGTCACGGTGGCGTGAAGGTTCTCGAACTCGTCGAGGAGCGCGACCGCGCCCGCCGTGGTGATGTGCTCCATCGTGATGCGCAGCTTCGGGAAGGTCGCCGCCAGGTGGCGGTAGATGGCGAGGAACTCGGACTCGCGGTCCATGACGAAGCCGTGCGTCTCGCCATGCACCATCAGCGGGATGCCCAGCGCCTCCATCCGGCGGATGGTTGGCTCGGCGGCGTCGATGGCCTTGACCCCAGCTTCGGAATTTGTTGTGGCACCCGCCGGGTAGAGTTTGATCCCGATGATCTCGCCCTTGGCGGCCGCCAACTCGTCCTCCGAGTAATCGCGGAAGAACAGCGTCATCAGCGGCGTGAACTGATGCCGGTCGATCGCAGCGCCGATACGCGAGCGGTATTCCCTCAATGCGGCGAGCGTATCGACCGGCGGCACCAGGTTTGGCATGATGACCGCTCCAGCGAACGTTTCCGCCGACAGCGGTGCGACCAGCTCTAGCATGTCCTCATCCCGCAGGTGGAGGTGCATGTCGAGTGGCGTGTCGAGTTCGAGCGAAGTTGGCGTGGACATGCCGTGTACTAGTCAGAAATCAGTTCCTCGGTCACCCCAATTTTTTGTGGCGGGAAAACGTCAAGCTTTCACTGCAGGCGTCGCAGATTAGCGGTCGAACATCCCACGGCGCTTCGACGGATCTTTGGCAGCAGTGGAAGCCCTAGGCTTACTCGGCTTCGCGAGCGTCTTCTTCACTGGCACACTGCGGCGCATCGGCGGGTGATTGGATGCCTCAGCAGCTGCGAGCACCTCGCCACCGCCACTACCGAACGCGCTGCGTCGACGCAGGTTGTTGACCAGCATCTGATCTTGGCGAGGAACCTCGCCAGAGTAGAGGCGACCCGGCTTGACGTGGACTTTCGAACCGACGCCGACCGTGTTGTAGAGATCGATGACGTCCTTCGAACGCATGCGGATGCAGCCGTAGCTAGCGGGCTGGCCGACGCGCCATTCCTCGGCCGTCCCGTGGATGTAGATGTAGCGTTTGTAGGCGTTCTTGGTGGAGCCGCTCGCACCACCGAGCCAGAGGATGCGTGAAACGATCGGGTCACGACCAGGAGAATTCGGCTTGATCACCTCGCCAGTCGGCTTGCGACCTTTGAACACCGTGCCAGGACGGGCACCGCCACCGACCTTGTCGCGAACCACCATCGTTCCGATCGGAGTCTTCTTGCTACCTGGCTTGTCGCCGAGACCGAACTTCGAAGTCGAGACTGGGTAGGACTTCCTCGGGGTGCCATTTCTATCGAAAACGACAAGGCGCTGATCGGCGACGCTTACCACCATCTTCTTGGGGCTGGTGTAAGAAGAGGAACTCGACGTCGAGCTGCAATTCGAAAGTAGCACGGCGGTTGCGAGCGCGATTCCTGGCTTTAAAAATTTCATTATGGTCATTACAAATCTCGGGAGTCTACTTGGAGAGCATAACTCGCCCCCGTCAACATGAAAATTATTAACTTATATAAATTACACCCACAGTCAAATAATTTCTAAAATTTAGCGAAAGAACGGAAAACCAGCCACGTAGGCGAATTCGAGCATAGAGATTGAAGTAATTAATTTTAAATCTAGTATTTCAGACTGATACTCGAATTGATGAGCTTGATTTTGGCGCTAACGCCATGGACTTGTTCGAAAATTTGAAATGATCTAAATTTCAGAACTCGGATTCACAACGATCTTGAGTCGGATCACAGCGTTGCCCTCTGAGACTGTCGGACTGAGAGGATTCGAGCAAAACCTTCTAGAATTCCGATCTAGATCCGCTTGCTGGGGGAGTATTTGAATGGATTCAGCGAGCCGATCTGAACGAATTGCAGAATGATTCTTGCCGGATCGGGTAGGTTCGAAAGGCACTTAAGCCGGATCGTAGCGTAGCCTTCAGGCTGCGTACGCCGAAGCGATCGCATCTTCTGATGGCCAGTGCGCGAATGGAATCCAAGGGAGTCTGGCGTGTCGTGCGAAAGCACAGGCCACGGGCAGACCGGACTGCCGTTTCTGACGCAGCCTAAGAAGCTGTCGGGAGATACGCAGATAAAAGTAGCCGAACTCGCCAGAGTTTGGACGAGCGTTTTGTACGTCGCGATGGTCTTGGGACGTGTGCTCAATTGCTGGCGAAATCAGCTACGGTTTGATGCTCCGGCTGAGTTTCCCGACAGACCCGAATGGCAATTACTGAAGAGGGAGCGTCGGCACTCCTGCCGATGTCTCCGGATCGTCGGCAGGAGTGCCGACGCTACTTGATGAACGATGGTGAACCTTAAGTAGGTGCCATCCCCGACAGACCCACCTTCTCCTAGCTCTGGACGGGGTCAGGATCAGGGTCGGCGTTGCGAAACGCGAACATGCCACGCAGGGAATCCCACGAGACATAGAAGAAGCCGAACTGGAAAAGCATCATGAACGGTACCGACATCCACATGCCTCCAATGAGGCAATAGATGACGAGGAAGGTGAAGTAGAAGGCGAGCGCCACCTCAAGGATCGGGGCGAAACTCTTCAGCGCGCGATAGCTACTTTTGCTCCAGTCCTGGCGCTTCTTCTCGATCCCGTATTTCGGGGTGCGCACAAAATCGGACTCACGATTGAAGATCGCCTCGATCACTGCGCGACCGTTGTTAATCGACATCCCGATGCCGAGCGCGAGCAACATCGGCAGCAGCAATACCTCGCCCAGCCAGCCGCCCTTCGCGTTGCGCGCCACCTGCGCGCAGGTGTAGAACACGCAGACGGACACAGACGCCAGAACGAAGATCGGGAGGTGGAGGAATAGGGCTGACTGCCAAGACATCGGCGGCATCATGCCGGGGAAGATCAGCACTAGCACAAGGATCAACAGCAGGTAGGCGAAGTTCGCTGTGAGGTGCGCGGTCGCCTCGAGCTTGATGAGGAGCGACACGTCGCTCTTCCAGACGGTGCCGAGCATCTTCTTGCAGGTCTGGATCGAGCCCTTCGCCCAGCGGTGCTGCTGTGATTTAAATCCGTCCATGTCCACGGGCAGCTCGGCCGGTGTGACGACGTCTTTGAGGAAGATGAATTTCCATCCCTTGAGCTGCGCCCGGTAGCTGAGGTCGAGATCCTCGGTCAGCGTGTCGTGCTCCCAGCCACCCGCGTCGATGATGCACGACTTGCGCCACATGCCGGCGGTGCCGTTGAAGTTGAAGAACCGGCCGCTGCGGCTGCGGGCGGTCTGTTCGATCATCAGGTGCCCATCGAGGAACATCGCTTGAATGCGGGTGAACAACGAGTAATGGCGGTTGATGTGACCCCAGCGGGTCTGGATCATGCCGATCTTCTTATCCGTGAAGAAGTGGATCATCTGCTTGAGCGCATCCGCGTCTGGCACGAAATCCGCGTCGAGGATGTAGATGTATTCGCCCTTGGCCTTCTCCATGCCGTTCTCGAGGGCACCCGCCTTGAAACCGGTGCGGTCGACCCGGTGGATCAGCTCGATGTCAAATCCTTTCACCGTCAGTGCCTCGACCTCGGCGCGGCAAATTTCAAGCGTCTCATCAGTGGAGTCGTCCAGCACTTGGATGTAGAGCCTGTCCTTCGGGTAATCGAGTTCACCGACCGCGCGGATGAGGCGTTTGACGACGTGGAGCTCATTGAAGATCGGCAGCTGCACGGTCACCATCGGCAACTCGGCAAAGTTTTCCAGAGGCTCTGGCTTCTTCTTCGAATGCTTCAAGAAGAGGTACACCATGATGTACCGATGGATGCCGTATCCGCACAGACCGATGAGGACGACGAAGTAGCAGATGCGCCAAATGGTGCTAGAGAGTTCCATACATTCTGTAGTCCGCGACCCGGCCTAGAGTGAGGGCGGATATCATGGCGCAAAGGGGGGGGCGGTCAAGTTGCAAATCCTCCAACAAACTGCTCGAATTCACCGCCGGGTGTCGCATGTTACTCTATGTGCTGATATTGGGAAACGATTCGACCCGACCCAGCGCCAGTCCAACCCCTGTCCGATAACATGCGCCTACCCTCACTCAAGAACTTGGTTTTTAGTTCAGCCCTATTAACAATCGGCTTTG
>JBLHKE010000507.1:0-5859 GCA_047619485.1 Verrucomicrobiales bacterium
TCCCGAGTACTCGACCGACCTGGTCACCTGGATCGACACCACCCCGCCAATCGAGTCCGTGTCGAGTGTAACCGATGTCCCCAGCTCGACCGTGGAGACCTACCGCGTGGACCTACCGGTGGATAAAGTCTTCGAGTTGTTCTTCAGGGTGAAGGTGAGCGTTCCCTAGAGTAGTGGCGGATTCTTTCACCGGTGAAGGCAGAGTCGAGACTGATCTATTGTTGCAGTGTGTAGTGCTCGCTGCCCATCTTGATGACGGGCTGGCGCGTCCCTCGCGGGCTTGACGGGTGGGTCGGTCAGGAGCCAGAGTGTCACTGAGATCGGAATTTCCCGGCTGACCACCGCGCGGCCGGACTTGGAAGTGGTGGTTGAAAAATGAAATGCTAAGCTGCACGTGATCATGAGCAACATTCAGACGAACGATTGGAAAATCAGCCGCCGCCATCTCCTCCGCGGACTCGGTGCGGGAATGGCGCTGCCGCTGTTGGACTGCATGCAGCCCCTCAGAGCCGAGCTTGCCGAACCTAAACCTAAACGCAGTGTCTTCATCTATCTGCCCAACGGGGTAAACACCCTTGATTTCCAGATCGCCGAAGCGGGTGCGGGCTATACTTTTTCCAAGTCGCTGAAATCCCTGGAAAAACACCGGGCGGTGCTGACCCCCATCAGTGGCCTGTACCATCCGCACGGCCTCGGCCAGCATCACAACTGTCAGAACATCTGGCTGACGGGTGGCAAGATCGGGACCACGGAGCGCAATACGATCTCGGTCGACCAACTCATATCCCGCCACACCGCGGAGCACACCCGCTATTCCTCCCTGGAGCTTAGCAATCGCGGATCCGCTTTGTCCTGGACCGCAGATGGCATCCAGTTGCCGGCGCAATCGAACCCGGGCGTCATGTTCAAACGCATGTTCGAAGCCCCGGCCGGCGGAATCGATCAACAGCGCCGCGGTTTGAATCGCAAGGGCAGCATTCTCGATGCGGTCCTCGATGATGCCCATACGCTCGATGCCCAACTGGGCAAGGCCGACCGCGGACGGCTTGAACAATACCTGACGTCCGTGCGCGAGGTGGAGATCCGCACCGAACGCGCCGACCAGTGGCTGGATACGCCGTTGCCTGCGGTCGATGCCGGCACGAAATCCAAACTCAACCGCAATGTCTCGCAACAGATGGTGGGTGATTACTTCCGTACGATGTACGAGCTGATCGTGCTCGCCTTCCAGACCGACATGACACGGGTGGCTACCTTCAGCACCGGCAGCGAAGGGCAAGGCCTGCCCATTCCAGAGATCGCCATCTCGCAGGACCGGCACTCGCTTTCGCATCACAACGGCAATCCCAAACGCCTGAAAGATCTTACCGCGAGCGATACCTTCAACATTGAGCAGTTCAGTTACTTCCTCGACCGGCTCTGCGACGTTGAGGACGCCGACGGACCCTTGATCGACTCGACCATAGCTCTGTACGGCAGCGGCATGGCTTTCGGCCACAGCCACGGCAATGCCAACCTGCCGCTGATCCTCGCCGGGGGAGCAAAGCTGGGGTTAAAGCACGGCCGGCACCTCGATTTCAACCGGGCCGCCGGCTTCGAAGCCTACAACCTCTCCGTGCCCCAGGACCATTATCGCATCTGCTTCAAGCCGGTGAACGAACGCGCCCATCTGAGCAACCTGCTGCTCACCATGGCCCAACAGATGGGCGTCGAGGTGGACCGATTCGCTGACAGCAACGGACGTATCGGAGAGCTGGTTTAACGCCTCTATTGGACAAAAAAATGATGATGCTTGCGAACCTCTTCCGAATTCAACTCCTCCTCGCTTGCCTTGGGCAATTCCTCTACGCGGCCGACTATGTCCCGCAGCCGAATGAATACCCGCCCGATGATTCGGGCGTGTACCTTGCCGGCGAGTTGGTGGTGGTCGATCCGATTAATCGTCGCGGCGGGATTCGCCTGGACGGCAACGGCAACGGCAAACTCTACGAGGACGGACCGCTGCACTATTTCGCCCTGTTGCCCTGCGCCGAATTGTGGGTTCACGGCGCGCCGACCGCCTTGCGCGACATTCCACTGGGCACTCACTTACAGGGCTACTTTTACGTGCCGCCCAAGGGAGCGGCAGACCTAATTCCCCCTCCAGCAGAGGAATTCAAGAACCTGATTCCCAAATACAATCACGCGGTATCGCTCGAAGACGATATCAGCTTCTACAAGAGCCGCGGGCAGTCCTGGAAAGTCATCTCCCTCGATTTCGACACCAGCAAGCTCCGGGTCGAATCGATCGGTGCAGCGGCCAAGGACGGACTGAACGGAACGCAGACCTTCGATTTCGACATCGGCACCCGGGTGTGGAAGGACGGTAAACCCGTAGAGATGAAGGACGTCACTCCGGGCACCATTGCGCAGCTCAACTTTGGCTGGGCGGCCGGCTGGCAGGACGGCGAACTCGGGTTGAACGATATCTGGTTGGACGAGGCCAGCCAGAAACAGGCCGCCGAATTGAAGCGTCGCCTGAACGTACGCTACCATCGCATCCGCTGGCTGCCCGGACGCATAGAATCAGTCGAAGCTTTCGATTATGGCGGTGGCAAGGTGGTCATTTCCCTGTATGACGGCGTGGCCAAACAAATTCACAAGGAGCTCGAGGCCGCCAAGGACAAACGCGTCGCCGTCGCCGCCGCCGAGCCGACCCTGCGCACTTGGCGTCACCGTTCCGACCGAAAATTTGGTAAGATCGTGCGCTGGGAAGTGGTCGAGAATCCGCGCCCGCGTCCCGGCTTCAGCGGCATCCGCCTGCACATGACATTTACGGAACTCATCGACCACTACCGCCCCGGCAACAGCGTACGCATTAAATCCGACGACTGGCTGTTCGTTAGTGTCCCGCCGGAGGAGCGGATCAAGTCCTTTGAGGATCGCGAGCAATCGCGCACATTTCGCCTGCCCTAATGAAAGCCCTTTCACTCTTTGCGATGATTTTTTCGGCCCTCGGGTCGTGGTGCTACGCCGTTCCGGAAGAGGCGTTCGATCAGGTCACCGAACCCTTCTTAAAGGAGTACTGTATTCGCTGTCACGATGCCGAGAAACGGAAGGGGAAATTCCGCCTCGATACGCTGTCACGCGATTTTGGTGACCTGCTGGTTGCACAAAAATGGGATGAGGTGCTATTGCGAATCAATTCCGGTGAGATGCCGCCGGAAGACGAGCAGCAGCCCCGCGCAGAAATCGTGGGTAAGGTCGCCCAATCCATCTCCACTCGGATCGACGAAGGCCGTGCGGTGAGGATGTCGAAACGAAGTCCGGTGACCCTGTATCGCCTGAGCCGAGATGAGTATGCCCACACGGTGTACGATCTGCTGGGCGTGTATTATGACGTGCACGCGCCGGGCACGTTCAACGAAGATCCGCGTTGGCACGGTTTCGATCGCATCGGTGCGGTGCTCTCGCTTTCACCTTCGCATGTTGAGCGATACTTCGAAGCGGCCCAGTATATTGTGCACGACGCCTTTCCCGAACATCCGGTCAAACCTGGCAACGGCCGGGTCGAAGCCAACGACGAGCGGGCGATCAAATGGCAGAAGGAAAACAAGGTGGACGATCCCGTCCGCTGGCTTCTGCTGCCCGGTCTTCTCTCGCCGAGCGCGATCGACGCCCGCAGCGCAGGCCGATACCGGATCCGGGTCCAACTGAGTGCCCTGCCCTCGTTTAAAGACCGGTTGCCGCACTTGACCGTCTGGGATGGCAAGGTGAAACGCGGCCTCTACGGGCAAGACCTGATCGCCGCCGAAGGAAAACCCATGGTGGTCGAGTTCGAGACCTTCCTGCCTGCCGGCCGCCACAATCTCATGAATGAAGCACCAGGAACCTTTGAAGCGCTGACCCTAGCCCTGACGCAAGGGACGCCCTTCACGAATACGCGCGAGCGCCGATTCGACCATCCCTCCAGTTACAAACTGTACGACGAAAATGATCGGCCGATTTTTCCCATGCTGATCGTGGACTGGTTCGAGTGGGAAGGCCCGCTTCTCAGCGAGGCGGATCAACAGAAACGGGCGGGCCTGTTTCCTGAGAAAGGCGAGGATCCGCGCGCCAGCCTCGCCAGCTTTATCGAACGTGCGTGGCGGCGTCCCGCACATCCAGCCGATGTCGACCGCTTCATGAAAGTCATCGAAACCGAGACAGCCGCAGGGGAAAACCCGCGTTCGGCTTATCTTGCCGCGCAGGTGGCTGTGCTGACCGCGAAAAACTTTTACTACCTCGTGGAGGGTTCGCCGGGCGAGTCCCGCGATACCATCAACAATTGGGAGCTGGCTTCCCGGCTATCCTTTTTCCTCTGGAGTTCGATGCCGGATGCAGCCCTGTCAGCCCTGGCGCGCGAGGGCAGCCTGTCGCGGCCTGAAGTGTTGGCGGCCCAGCTGCAGCGCATGTTTGACGACCCGAAGATCTCCCGCTTTCTCGACGCCTTTCCGCGCCAGTGGCTGCAGCTGCACAAGGTCGGGATGTTTCCACCCGACCGTGAGTTGTATCCCGATTATGACCCGTGGCTAGAGCAGAGCATGAAACTCGAATCCACCGAGACCTTTCGCGAAGTGTTCGCGAAAAACGATTCGATCCGAGCGTTCATCGCCTCTGACTGGATCATGCTTAACGCCCGTCTGGCCATGCACTACCAATTGCCGGCACGCTCGGATCCCGGCTTTCAACGCGTGGACTTGGAACCGAAGCATCACCGTGGCGGGCTGCTCACCCAGGCTGCGGTCCTCTCGCTGACGTCGGACGGAACGCGGCACCGGCCGGTACACCGTGGGGTCTGGGTTTCGGAGGTGATCTATGGCAAAACACCTCCGCCTCCGCCGCCCAATGTGGAACCGCTGGCACCTACGCCGAGCGATCAGCCCAAGGCGACCGTTCGCCAGCAACTTGAAGCGCACGCGACCCATGACCTCTGTGCATCCTGTCACCGAAATATCGACCCCCTGGGTTTTGCTTTCGACAACTTCGATGCCATCGGGCGCTGGCGTACCGAGGAAGTGATCGAAGGCGGCAAGGGTGATCATCCACCGGTCAATGCCCAGGGCGAATTTCCCGATGGCCGGAAATACGCAGATCCGGATGAATTCAAACAATTGCTGTCTGCGGACCTCGACCGCTTTGCTGCAGCCTTCGTCGAACAACTCGCGACCTATGCCTTGCGTCGGGTGATGACCCTCGACGATCGGGCGCAAATCAAGGCGATTGCCCAGGCCAGCCGGGAGCAGGAATATAAACTGAAAACGATCCTGGAAAACCTGGTGCGGTCCGAGTTGTTTCAGAAGCGATAATCCGAGCCCTGATCGGATGATCAACCCGTGGTAGGTGTTCGTCCTTGGTCCGGAAGACCTTCCGACCATCATGCCGTCCAAACTGCGGGCTTGCCTCAGGGAATTCTAAGAGATTCGATTCCCAGGAGTCTATTATTCTATGAATTCCCTCATTCCATCAGCCATTGTTACGATTGCCGGGATACTCGCGAGTGTCGCTGCCGATCCGCAACCAGTGGACTACCCGTAAGGTCAAAATACTCGGCCGAACCTATAAACGCTGGCATTTCAGCACCAGACGACGGCTCCAGACCCCGTAGTGTTCCAAAACTCGGACGACGTTGAGGCCACCCTCCTGTAGTGGTTTAGAAGACCGCCGAGCCTCGATTCAAAGATGACCTTGCCCGTCCCTTTATCCCGCTCAACCTCTGGCTCGATCAACCTGTTCGCCATCCCCTGGTGGTTCCTCTCCGAGTGGTAGTGCTCGACGAACTGCCCGACGGCAGTCCGGAGCTGTTTCTCGGAGAAGAAGATCATCCGGCTGAGACACTCC